>JBNLCA010000108.1:0-21135 GCA_050303575.1 Paracoccaceae bacterium | reverse complement strand
GTAGTTCTTCGAGCCGACGCCGATGTGGAGCGGAAGGCGCCAGGCGACGATTTCGGAGATGACGTCGAGCCATTCCTGAAGATTGAGCGTGTGCTCGAACGGCGGTTCGTAGTTGGCGGCCGAGAAGTTCAGCCGGTTGTTTGAATAGCCCGCAGTTCCGCCGGAGTAGCCCAAGCTGGCCGTGTATAGATTTCTCGCTTGCCGGCGGATAGCGTCGCTGAACCCGAGCGCACCGAGACTGAAGAAATCATCCGTACCACCCTTGGAGCGAAGATACTGAATGTACTCCTCGGGCTTGGCTATGATGTCCAGCCCGGTGTTTGCGTCATGCTCTTCTTGCGTGCGAACTTCTCGCCATTCTTCGACATAGCGGCTTGTCCCGACCAGGGAAGCGGCGAGGGCAACAAACCGACGGGCGGCGTCGGAAAGGCGCTCAGGTTGGTGCGCAAAGTGGGCCGTCAGATCCGGTACATCCTTGCTGCGCGGCCGAGTTCTGAGCTGTTCGAGAGCCTCCTGACGAAGCTGTTCGCTCGTGCGGTCATTCATCAGTTGTCCTCCCAGTAGCCGTATGTATCCGGAGAGCTTCCTGAGTAGAGTTCTCGGACGAACTGGGTGCCATCGGGCGCGTAACTGAAGGGGACATGGCGTGCATCAATCTGGTGCAGACCAAGTACGGTCTTGAGCGCGATGAACTGCCACCTCACTTCGCTGTCGCTGAAGATCCAATCCAGGCTGACGGCGGGCCAGTCGGAAATGAAGGCTGCATACTGGGCGAGAAGCTGACCCTGGAAAGCGTCTTGAAGCGTACCAAGGAAAGGTTTGATCGGGTTCACCTTCTTGTAGTCCGGCCCCGCGTCATCCAGATAATCCCTGTATCCCAGCTTGCAATCGAGCAACTTGCATTCGCTGAACACGAGTGCATCCCAGCTTCCGTCGTTGCCGCGCCGCCAATTCCACTCCTCGATCTGGACGACGAGTCGGCCGCCTTCCTCGGTCGCGACGAACTTGTGCCACGGCGCCACGTAGTGCTGATAAAGCGCTCCGCGCGCCCTGGGACTGGGGTTGCGGACCGTTCCGGCCTGGAACATGTGCATCGGAAGGGTCGAGCGTCCCTCAACTGCAGGCTTGCAGAAATCGCAATCCTGCTCGGGATCGTCCTCGCAGCGGCGGCGGGTGCGCGTTTCGGTGTCCGGGTCGAACGGCGGCGGCATCGGCGGAGGACGGTAGTCCTCCTCAGGTTCGGGCTCGGGCTCCGGCTTGGGCTTGAACAGGTCCGATATCGAGTCGGGCAGCTCGACCTTGCCGATTTCCTCCTCCTGGAGCTTTCGGGCCGTGATGGCAGCACCACCCGCGACTAGGATCGCGATCCCCCAGTAGATCAGCGGAATTGCTGGAGCGACCATCTCTCACCACCAAGTTTGCATCGCACCCTGCATCCGGATGCTGTAGCGCTTCAAGACTGCGCACAGATCGCGAAAGCGATCGTCCGCGCACGCCGGATCCTGGCGGATCGCCTGCCACCAGGGCTGTTGGCAGAAGGCCGGGTAAGGTTCGGGATACTTTATGACGGCAAGCATCAAGAACCGAGCGCGCAGGGTCGCGTCACTCAGGCCAGAGTCGTAGATTTCATCCACCGCGTCGAAGAGTGGCATCCAGAGCCCCCTGGACGAGGTTCCGTAGCGCGCGCTCTCGGCGGGATAATTCCTATGAAAGTCTTCGGCCTGCTCGAACATGTTGGAATAGAACCGGGCGCGCTTGAGCTCGTCGCGCAATTCAGGTGAAAGCTGTTCCCGTTCGGCAAGCGGCGGCACAGTCATGTGGATGACGCTGCCATGGTTGGGGGCGCTGAAGAAGAGTTCGCGACCGCCGAAAATCACGCGCAACATGTGACCGAACGAAGGAAGCCGGTGCGACCTGACTACGTAGGCTTCGAGCAGGCGCGGCTCCCAGAAGCGGAAGAACGGGGATTGCCCACCGTGTGCTGGAAGCCGTGTGAATTTCCTTAGATGTCGCCACAGGGATGCCAGGTCTCCAGAGGATCGGATGAAGATTGCGGCGTTCTTCCTCCAGTGAAAGCGATCGGGGGTCGAGGGATCGTCGGAGAACAAGGCACGAGTGAAATCGTTCTCGTCCGCCAGTTCGACGAGCCATGGTGCCGCGTCTCCGAACTCTTCGAGCACGTCGCCCTTGAAGAAGCACTGATGGGGAAGGCCCGAGTCCGCGAGCCGCTCCTTCAGGTGCAGGATCCGCGCAGCGTCGATGAGAGCGAAAGTCCGGACCGGCCCGGCTTCCGGAAACAGCGAGTCCTCAAGGCAAGGTGGAACGCATCGCTTGGGGTAAACGCCGACCTGGGCATCGAGCGGAGCGACTTCGGCCAGTTCGGAAATTTGCACGGCCCACCACCGCAAGACACTCTACAGAATATGGCGACCTTACAAGGAACAGGCGAGCGTGAAAAGGCTGGTCTCCACGCTGTCGCAGGCCGTCACATCCCCAGCGCGGCCTTGTACATCTCGAGCACCGCCTCTTCCTCAGCGAGGTCCTGCGCGTCGCGCTTGCGGATGGCGATGATCTTGCGCAGCACCTTGACGTCGTAGCCGCGGCCCTTGGCCTCGGCCATGACTTCCTTCTGCTGGTCGGCTATGTCCTTCTTCTCGGCCTCGAGCCGTTCGATGCGCTCGACGAAGGATCTGAGCTCGCCCGCGGCGATGCCGTAGGCGGCGTCGGACTGGGTGTCGGGGGCGGTGTCGTTCATGGGCGCTCTCCTCGGTCGGAGGCTGTTGACTAGCCGCCGGGCGCGCGCACCGCAAGCCCCGGCTTGCCTGCCGAGCGCGCGCGCGGTAGGGCCGGGTGGGCCAAAGGGGAGTGCGGCGATGGACTGGCTGATCTGGGCGGGCGCGGCGGTATCGCTGGTGGGGCTGGGCGGGCTGATTGCCAGCATCCGCAAGGTGGCGGCGGCGAAGCGCGCGGGACTCGGCGACGAGGCGCTGAAGGCGGCGATTCAGTCGGTCGCGGCCTTGCATCTGGGGGCGCTCTTCCTGTCGGTCGCGGGGCTGATGATGGTCGTCGTCGGCATCCTTCTGGGCTGAGCCATGGACCACGAGGATCTGCGCCACTGGTCGAAGCGCGCCGCCGACTGGGCGGCGGACTACCACGGCTTCCTGCGCGACCGGCCGGTACGGCTCGATCTGGTGCCAGGCCGCGTGAAGGCGCAGTTGCCCGGCGAGGCGCCCGAGGCCGCCGAGCCGATGGAGGCAATCTGGGCCGATTTCGAACGGCTGGTGCCGGATGCGATGACGCACTGGCAGCATCCGCGCTTCTTCGCCTACTTCCCGGCCAACGCCTCGCCCGCCTCGATGCTGGCCGAGCAGGTGGCGAACGCGATGGCGGCGCAATGCATGCTGTGGCAGACCTCGCCGGCCGCAACCGAGATCGAGGAGGTCATGGTGGGTTGGCTGCGGTCGGCCCTGGGCCTGCCGGAGGGCTTCAGCGGGACGATCCATGACAGCGCGACGACGGCGACGCTGAGCGCGGTCCTGGCGATGCGGGAAAGGGCGCTCGACTATGCCGGTCTGATCGAGGGCCTGTCGGGCAAGGCGCGGCTGCGCGTCTACGCGTCGGCCGAGACGCATTCGTCGGTCGACAAGGCGGTTCGGCTGGCGGGCATCGGGCAGGAGAACCTGGTGAAGGTGCCGACCGATGCGGGCCACTCGATGGACCCTGGGGCGTTGCGCGCGGCCATTGATGCGGACCGCGCGGCGGGGTTCCTGCCGGCGGGCGTGGTGATCTGCGTCGGCGGTACGTCGATCGGCGCGTTCGACCGGGTGTGCGACCTGGTCGCGGTGGCCAAGGAGGCGGGCATTCCGACCCATGTGGACGCGGCCTGGGCCGGCTCGGCGATGATCTGCCCCGAGTTCCGGCACCTGTGGGAGGGTGTCGAGGGCGCGGATTCGATCGTCTTCAATCCGCACAAGTGGCTGGGCGCCCAGTTCGACTGCGCGGTCCAGTTCCTCGCCGATCCCGGCCCGCAGGTGCGCACCATGGGCCTGCGGCCGACCTACCTGGCAACGCCCGGCGAGGAGGAAATCGTCAATTTCAACGAATGGACGGTGCCTCTGGGCCGCCGTTTCAGGGCCCTGAAGCTTTGGTTCGTTCTGCGCGCCTATGGACTTGAGGGCCTGCGCGATCGCATCCGGAACCATGTCAGATGGGCCGAGGAGGCGGCTGCCGAACTGGCGTCCGATCCGAGGGTCGAAATCACCACTCCGCCGCAACTTGCCTTCTTCACCTTCGCCCTGAAGGCGGGCGACGCGGCGACCGAGGCCTTGCTGAGGCGGCTGAATGACGGCGGGAGAGTCTACTTGACCCAGACGCGCCACGCCGGCCGCTATGTCGTCCGCGTCTCGGTCGGCGGCTGGAGCACCGAACAGGCGGACGTCGCCGAACTGGTGCGGCTGATCCGCCAGGGCGCATAGGAAAAGGGCGCGGGTGGGGGACCCGCGCCCTTCCTGCCAGTGACGTCGATCAGAAGTTGAACGAGGCCCTGACCGTCGCCGTGGTGGCATAGACGTCCGTGCCGGAGTCGTCGAAGTTGCTGAAGTCGTGGTTCAGCACCTCGCCGCCCAGCGTCCACTGGTCGTTCAGCTGGTATGCGACACCAATGCCGCCGACCCAGCCGTTGTCGGACATGTCGACGCCGCCGATGGTGGCCGACGCATGGGCCGCGCCGACGGTGCCGTAGATCAGCGTGCGGCCGAGATCGGCGCCTGCGCGCAGCTTCAGTCGGGTGACGCCGTCGACCTCGTCGCCGGCGGTGCCGACGTCGATGTTGGTGAAGTCGTGGTCAAGTTCGGTGCCGAACACCCAGCCGCCGAAATCCCAGTTGTAGCCGGCATGCAGACCGGCGATTTCGCCGTTGCCGCTGGCGCCGCCGCCAAGGTCGCCGTAGCCCAGCTGGGCGCCGACATAGCCGCCGGTCCAGTCACCCGAATAGGCGATGGGCGCGGGGGGCGGCGTGGTGACGACCGGGCCGGGATCGACCGGGTCGAGGCTGCCGGCAAGCGTCGGGCCGGCGATGAGGGCGGCAAGCGCCGCGGCGGGGAGGGTCTTGTTTAGCATTTTCCTGCTCCTTCTCGGTTCCGTGCCTTTTGATCAGGCGGCGCTCAACGGGCGCCGGGTGGCACAGGTTCCGATCAAATCCCTCGCTTGGCGGCTCGCAAGGAGGGCGCCGGGCTTCGGCCGGAGTGCGCCTATGCAAACAAGGGGTTTTTCGGGTTCCTCGGCTGGCTGTTGCCGGTTCCTCCAACGCCTCTCACAATGGCGTGCGAGTAGCGACGGAGAGACACCTGATGCGCGTTGCCGAACCTTACGTTGGGTCACCGTGATGCCGCGTCAGAACCGCGTGCTGCCTACGGGCGAGATCGTGGCCCTGCGGGACCGGGGCCTGTTCACCGGCAACCGGGGATGCCTGCACGACGACGAGGGTCGGCTCGGTCGCGCGCGATGGCGGCATCCTCACTGGATTACCTGCGCGCTGGAATGGAAGGGCATCCGGCGCGAGCTGATGGCGCCGGGGCGGTGGACCGAGCTTTTCTTCCTTGACGAGGCGGTGGCGCTGGCGGCCGGACACCGGCCCTGCGCCTATTGCCGGCGCGAGGCCTACAACGGCTGGGTCGCCGCGTGGCAGGCGGCCGGGCTGCCGGGCCGGTGGGCGAAGGAGATGGACGCCGAGCTCCACGTCGCGCGGGTCGGAGAGGGCGGGGCGCAGCGGCATTTCATCGACGACAACCCGCCGCTCGGAGCCTTCGTGCTTATGGACCGCCCCCACCTTGTCGTGCCCGGCGGGCTGCGCGCCTTTGCGCCCTCGGGTTACGGTCCACTCATACCGCGCCCAGCAGGGTCGCTCACCGTGATGACCCCGGCGCCGACGGTGGCCGTCCTGCGGGCGGGATACGCGCCGATCCTCCATCCGAGCGCCGCCTGACCCTTGCAGCCGGGCGGGAAAAGTCCGAGGGTCCGGGCCGAACTCAGCGAGGGGAGGACGCGATGGATTTCTGGGCACAGACCGCAGCTTTGGTAGGCGGCGCCGTCGCGGGGTTCCGCCGCAAGACATCTCCCGGCGTGCAGGCGATGGGCGCGACGCCCGCGATCCCCAAGGCGAAGGAACAGGGCATCATGACCCTGAAGATGCCGACCGCGAAGGGCTGGGCGCCTGGGCAGCTGCCGAAATGCGTTGCAGGTCTTAAGGTGAACGCCTTCGCGCGCGATCTCGACCATTGCCGCTGGATCGAGGTCCTGCCGAACGGCGACGTGCTGGTTGCCGAGGCTTTGCAGGAAGCCAACCCTCCGAACAGTCTTTTCGACCGGCTGGCGCAGGCGACGATGAAGCGCGCCGGCGCGATGGGCAAGAGCGCCAACCGCATCACGCTCTGGCGCGACAAGGACGGAGACGGGGTGGCCGAGGAACGGCATGTGTTCCTGGAGGGTCAGAACCAGCCGTTCGGCATGGCGCTGGTGGGCGAGACCTTCTACGTCGGCAACACCGACGGGATCGTCGCTTTCCCCTTCAAGCTCGGCGACACGCGGATCGAGGGGCCGGGGCGCAAGCTTGTCGACTTCAAGCCGCGCGGGCACTGGACGCGCAGCCTGATCGTCTCGCCCGACAAGACGAAGATCTATGCCGGGGTCGGCTCGCTGACCAACATCGCCGACCAGGGGATGGAGGCCGAGGAGGGCCGCGCCGCGATCTGGGAGATGGACGTGGCGACCGAGGAAGCGCGCATCTTCGCCTCGGGGCTGAGGAACGCGGTCGGGACGGCGTGGGAGCCGACGACGGGCGTCCTTTGGACCGTGGTCAACGAGCGTGACGGGCTGGGCGACGAGACGCCGCCCGACTACCTGACATCGGTGGTCGATGGCGGCTTCTACGGCTGGCCCTATTCCTACTGGGACCGGATCGTCGACGACCGGGTGCCGCAGGACGCGGCCAAGGTCGCGGCCTCGATCAAGCCCGACTATGCGCTTGGCGGGCATACCGCGTCACTGGGTCTTTGCTGGATGCCGGCGGGCACGTTGCCGGGTTTCGGCGACGGGATGGTGATCGGCCAGCACGGCTCGTGGAACCGCTCGACGCTCTCGGGCTACCGGATGATCTTCGTGCCGTTCGAGGGCGGCAAGCCCGCGGGCCCGCCGCGCGATATCCTGTGGGGGTTCCTGTCGGAGGACGAGAAGCACTCGTACGGGCGGCCGGTCGGCGTCGCGGTCGGGCCGGACAGGAAGTCGATCCTGATGGCGGACGACGTGGGCAACGTGGTCTGGCGGGTGACGGGGGCTTAGGCCTCACTCGGCGCGGAAGACGGCGAGTTCGCAGGGCCGACGCTCGGCCCTGCTTGCGTCTGTGTCCACTTGTGGCCGGGACAAGGGGCGGCGATCCCCTCAGCTCATGTCCCAGCCGTGGCTGACATTGAGCGATTGGCCGGTCAGCGCGTTGGTCGGGAAGCTGGCAAAGAGATGCGCGACCTCGGCCACGTCCTCGATCGTGGTGAACTCCTTGTCCACCGTTTCGCCCAGCATGATCCGCTCGATCACCTCCTTTTCGGAGATGCCGAGGTCGCGCGCCTGTTCGGGGATCTGTTTCTCGACAAGCGGCGTCTTGACGAAGCCGGGGCAGATGACGTTCGCCCGGACGCCGTGTTCGGCGCCCTCCTTCGAGATAACCCGCGCCAGTCCCAGAAGCCCGTGCTTGGCGGTCACATAAGCCGATTTCAGCGGCGAGGCTTCCTTGGAATGGACCGAGCCCATGAAGATGATCGAGCCCTTTCCGGCCTCGTACATGTGCGGAAGACAGGCCTTCGACATCAGGAAGGCACCGTCGAGATGAATGGCGAGAAGCTTCTTCCAATCGCTGAACGGGAAGTCCTGCAGCGGATGGACGATCTGGATGCCGGCGTTCGAGACGAGGACATCGACCCCGCCCCATTCCTTGACCACCTTGGCAACGCCGGCGCTGACCTGGTCCTCGTCGGTGACGTCCATGGTGACGGCCATCGCCTCGCCATTGCCGTTCGAGATTTCCCTGGCGGCCTGCTCGGCCGCGTCGGTGTTCAGGTCGGCGATGGCGACCCTGGCGCCGTCTGCGATGAAGCGCTTGGCGATACCAAGACCGATACCGCTGGCAGCACCGGTTATGATGCAACTCTTGTTCTTGAGGGTCATGTCAGGTCCTTTCGGAAAGGGCCGCTCAGGCGGAGGCCCGGCGGCGTTTCGGGGGAGGGGATTTCTCGGCGCGCGCCACGATCCGCCGTTTTTCGGTGGCCGGCGCGTCCTCGCCGGCGAGGTCGAAGACCTGCAGGCCGTCCCGGTCTGGATCGCGTCCGACCCAGGCCGGGTGCCTGAGCGTCGCGCGCACGTCACGCTCGCCCGATGCCCAGTGTTCCAGCATCGAGAGCCGCGAGAACTCGTAGTCCTTGGCGTCGGTCTCGAAGTCGGCGCGGCGGTAGATCAGGTGGACGAGCGAAATCGGCCCGCCGGGCCCGGCGCTTCTGAGAAGCGCGAGGTCGGGATCGTCTTGCAGCGCCTTGGGCAGCCGTGCCGCCAGTCGGTCGGCGGCGGCGCGCATATCGTGGAGCTGTCGGTAGCGGTCGGTCGTCAGGCGCGTGCGGCTGGAATAGCGGATGTCCTTCTCGCGCTCCATCGTGTCGGCGATGGATTTCGGTGCGGCGCCGCGGGCGGCGAAAAGGTCGATCTGGAAGATTTCCAGCGGGTCGTCGCCGCCGTTTTCCATGACGTATTGCAGGGGCGTGTTCGAGACGAGCCCGCCGTCCCAGTAGAGCCGACCGTCGATCTCGACCGGGGCGAAGCCGGGCGGCAGCGCGCCGCTCGCCATGATGTGCTCGGGCGCGATGGTCTGGCGGCTGCTGTCGAAGTAGGTGAAGTTTCCTGTCTCGACATCGACGGCGCCGACGCTGAGGCGGGGGCCCTTGTCGTTAAGGTAGTCGAAATCGACGAGCTCGGTCAGCGTGTCGCGCAGGGGCGCCGTGTCATAGACGCTGACCGTCTGCGCCGCGACCCAGGGCATCAGGAACGACATCGCCCAGGGCCGGAAGAACCCAGGCACCCCCAGGCTCGCGGCCGAGGCGGCCGAGAGCTTGGCGTAGCTGCGCCGCCCGACCGGCAGAGGCACGACGGGCGCGGGAAGCGCCGAGGTGACACCGTGCCAGAAGGCGCGCAGCCGTTCGGTCCGCCGCTCGCGGGGGTTGCCGCAGAGGATCGCGGCGTTGATCGCACCGATCGAGATGCCGGCGACCCAGCCTGGTTCTAGCCCGCCCGCCGCCATCGCCGCGGAGGCGCCGGCCTGGTACGCACCCAGCGCACCGCCGCCTTGAAGGACCAGAACCGTGTGACGCCTGATGCCCATTTCTGTCCCCTTTCGTCCGGGTCCGAGGCGGACCCGATACGTCAGGAGATAGGAAGGCGCGCTTGGCCAGCCCTCACGCGGCGCTTACAAATCGGTAAGCTCAGCCCATCCGGTAGTTCGGGCTTTCGCGGGTGATCTGCACGTCGTGAACGTGGCTTTCCTTCAGTCCCGCGCCGGTGATCTTCACGAAGCGCGCGCCCTTGCGCATGTCCTCGACCGTGGCCGAGCCGGTATAGCCCATCGCGGCACGGAGGCCCCCGACGAGCTGGTGGATGACGGCCGAGGCGGCACCCTTGTAGGGGACCTGGCCCTCGATGCCCTCGGGGACCAGCTTGTCCGAGGCGGCGTCCTTCTGGAAATAGCGGTCGGCCGAGCCGCGCGCCATCGCGCCGAGCGATCCCATGCCGCGGTACGACTTGAAGCTGCGGCCCTGGTAGAGAATGACCTCGCCGGGGGACTCGTCGGTGCCGGCGATCATCGAGCCGACCATCGCGCAGGAGGCGCCGGCGGCGATCGCCTTGGCGAAGTCGCCGGAGAACTTGATGCCGCCGTCGGCGATGACCGGCGTTTCGCCCGCCGTACCGGCCGCGTCCATGATCGCGGTGAGTTGCGGCACGCCGACGCCAGCGACGATCCGCGTGGTGCAGATCGACCCCGGGCCGATCCCGACCTTGACCGCATCCGCGCCCGCGTCGATCAGTGCCTTCGTCGCCTCGGCGGTGGCGACGTTGCCGGCGATGACCTGGACCGAGTTCGACGCCTTCTTGATCCGCTCGACCACCTTGCCGACACCTTCGGAATGGCCGTGCGCGGTATCGACCACCACGATGTCGACCCCGGCATCGACCAACGCCTCGGCACGGGCAAAGCCGGTATCGCCGACGGTCGTCGCTGCGGCGACGCGCAGCCGGCCCAGCTCGTCCTTGCAGGCGATCGGGTTCAGCACGGCCTGCTCGGTGTCCTTCAGCGTCAGAAGGCCGGTCAGCTTGCGGTTGCCGTCGGTGACGAGGAGCTTCTCGATCCGACGCGCCTTCATCAGCGACTTGGCTTCGTCGAGGTCGGCAGGTTCGGTCAGCATCGCCAGGTCGTCCGACGTCATCACCACGCGGACCGGTGTGGCGTCGTCGGTGGCAAAGCGCATGTCGCGGTTGGTCACGATGCCGACCACGTGACCGGCCTCGTCGACGACCGGGAAGCCGGTGACGTTGAAACGTTCCTGAAGGGCACGGGCGTCGCCGACCGTCTGGTCCGCGCGCAGCGTGATCGGGTTGTAGACGATGCCCGAGACGAAGCGCTTGACCCGCCGGACCTCGGCCGCCTGCATCTCGATGTCGAAGTTGCGGTGAATGACCCCGATGCCGCCAGCCTGCGCCATGGCGATCGCCATCCGCGCCTCGGTCACCGTGTCCATCGCCGAGGAGAGGAGCGGGATGTTCATCCGGATCGCGCGGGTGGCGAAGGTGGACGTGTCCGCGGTCGCCGGAAGCACCGAACTTGCGGCCGGAACAAGCAGAACGTCGTCGAAGGTGAGCGCCTCGCGAATCTCCATCGGAGCCTCCGTTTGGGAGTTTTCGTTTGGCGCTTCCCTGTTTCACGGAGCCCGGGGGAAGGCAAGCCCTGATGTGCGGGCCCTCTTGTGGCAATGCCCGCGCCGTGGTGATGCTGGGCGCGCGGAGGGACCATGCGGATCGCCATCGTCGAGAACACTGCCGTCACCCATCACGGCCAGGTCGGGGTGGCGCTGAACGAGGCCGGACACCGGGCCGACACCTTCCGGCCCTATGCCGGGGACGGGCTGCCCGACGTGACCGACTATCCGGCCGTCGTGGTCTTCGGCGGCGAGCAGTCGGCGCTGGACGACGCCCGCCATTCCTACCTGCCCGAGCTTGCGGCCCGGATGCGGGCCTTCGGCGAGGCAGGGCGGGCCGTCCTTGGCATCTGCCTTGGAGCTCAGCTGCTGGCACGGGGTTACGGAGCGACGAACCTTCTGGCCGGAACGCCGGAATTCGGCTGGTGTGCGATCGAGACGACCGAAGCGGGAAGGCGCGACCCGGTCCTTGCTGCCGCCGGAGAGGCGTTTCGGATCTTCCAGTGGCACTCCGACACGTTCACCCTGCCGCCCGGCGCGGTGCAGCTGGCGCGCGGGGAAGGGGCCGAGCAGCAGGCCTTCCGGCTGGGCGAGCGCGTCTACGGCACGCAGTTCCATTTCGAGGCCAACCGGGCGGTGGTGGACGATTGGTCGCGGCTTTTCCCCGATGCGGCCGAACGTATGGCACCGGGCTGGTCGGACGCGCATGCGGGTGAGGCCGAGGCGCACGGCGCAAGTGCCGACGCTGCCGGTCTGGCCCTCGCCCGGGCGTGGGTCGCGCTCCTCTGAGCCTCGCTGCTGCTAGGCGCTGGACGCGTTGGTCTTCGCGGCGAGCGAGCCACCTGCCCACATCTTCAGGATCCGGACAAGGATCGGCAGGACCACGAGGCTGGCGGCAACGAGCAGAAGGCCGCCCGACAGCCGAAAGGCCGGGCCCTGAACCAGCACCGCCGAGGCCAGCGCGGCTGCGGGGAAGGTGAAGGCGCCCCAGAAGGGTGAGAAGCCGGCCGCCGTCACCCAGCGGATACGCAGGCCGAGAACGAGAAGGATCGCCGCGGCGGCGAGCGCGAAGCCGAGCGACAGGCCGGGCTGACCGAGGCCGGCCGCCGTCGTGGCGAAGAGCGCGGCGGGTGCGGCATGGATGGCGAGGAGCGGACGCATCGGCGGCGGCATGCCCTTCCGGGCGAGGGTAAGGGCCGACAGCGCCCAGATGGCGACGGCAATGACCAAGGTTGACCAGAAGATGGCACTCGACAGTGTGACATGGCCGAGCGGCAGCGCGGCGCTCGGCGCCACGATGAAGCCGACGAAGAGAAGGTGCCACACCGGAGTGACGGCCCGTCCCTCGGGCGGCGCGGTGATGAGGGCGCGCAGGATGGCGGTGGCAAGCGCGGCGTGGGCCGCGAGGCCGGCGAAGAGCACCACGCGGGCCAGGCCGGGCGCATAGGGGACGAGTGTCGCCGCGACGAGGTAGACCGAAAGCGCCGCCGCCGCGAGGCCGCCGCGGCCGGGCAGCGTCCGAAGATCCTCGGCCAGGGTGCCCGAACGCCGGGTGAGCTTGGCGCCGTAGGCGAAGGTCGCAAAAAGGAAGAGCGCCACGCCCGCGCCGAGGAACGCCTCGCCGATTGCCTCGGGCGCGCCGTGAAGCTCGCCGGCCCTGCGCCACGCAAGGCCAAGGCCGAGATGACCGAAGATCGGGGTGAAGATCGCCGGCGGGGTCTGGCGGAAACGGCCCGGCTTGCGGGGCAGGGGCGGCGGTTTGCTCATGGCATTTCCATTCCACCCGGCGGCTGCGGGTGCCACACGGCACACTGTCGCAGAGGCACGGCCCGCGCGCTCGTCATCGGGCGAAACGGCTTGAGAAAGGGTGCGGCCCTAGAAGGGGATGTCGTCGTCCATCTGGCCGCCGCCGGACGGGGCACTGTAATCGTCGCGGCCACCTTCACCGCCGTAGCCGCCGCGGTCGGCGCTCGGCCCGGAATAGCCGCCGCCTCCGCCGTCGCGCGAGTCGAGGAGCGTCAGCTCGCCGCGGTAGGGACGCAGCACGACCTCGGTCGAATAGCGGTCCTGGCCGGACTGGTCCTGCCATTTGCGGGTCTCGAGCTGCCCCTCGATATAGACCTTCGAGCCCTTCTTCAGATACTGCTCGGCGATCTTGGCAAGCGGCTCGGAGAAGATCGCGACCGAATGCCATTCGGTACGTTCCTTGCGCTCGCCCGTGTTGCGGTCGCGCCAGTTCTCCGAGGTGGCGATGCGCAGGTTGCAGACCTTGCCGCCGTTCTGGAACGTGCGCACTTCGGGGTCGCGCCCGAGGTTGCCCACCAGGATCACCTTGTTCACCGAACCCGCCATCTGAGACCTCCCGAATCCACGGCCTTGGGAAACACCCTTACATCATCCGAACGTGGTTAATGGAAGCCTAAAGCCGGCGGAATGGCGCTCTAAACCTTGGTCGCAGATCGGCAAGGGGCCGCCGTCTATGCCCCCGGTTCAATTCCGCAAATCACCGGACGGCGAGATATCGGCCGGGCCGCGCCGCGGATGGTCCGGGGCGCGCCGATTCTGGAGACTGACCGATGTACCGCACTTTCCTTCGCCCGCTTGCCGTCGCGCTTGTTCTCGTCTCGACGACCGCGCCCGTCTTCGCCGAGGACATGGAAGTCAGCGATGCCGACAAGGCCGCGATCACCGCGATGCTGACCGGCATGGGCTATGAGGTCCGCAAGATCGAGTTCGATGACGGCGAACTCGAAGCCTACGTCGTCAAGGACGGCAAGGCGATGGAGCTGGTGCTCGAGCGCCGCTACGAGATCGTCGAAACCAAGGAAGGCTGACGGCCCGGGGAGGCGGGCGGCCAGCCGGCCGCCCGATCCTCCGGCCGCCCGATCCTCGGCACGTAGGAGAGAGCCATGATCCGCACCTATGTCTGGGACCCCCTGGTCCGCCTCATCCACTGGCTGGTCGTCGTCGGCGTGCTGGCCAACGCCTTCCTGAACAAGCCCGGCAAGGAAGCGCACGAGCTCATCGGTTACGCCGTCACGGCGATCGTCGTCGTCCGCATCCTCTGGGGCTTCCTTGGCAGCCGCCATGCCCGTTTTTCCAGCTTTCCGCCCAGCCCCGGCGCGTCGATGCAGCAGGCGGGCGAGATGCTCTCGGGTCGGACCCGGGCCCATGTCGGGCATACGCCCCTGGGTGCGCTGATGATCTACAACCTCCTTCTCACGCTGATGCTGATCGGCCTGACCGGCTGGATGCAGACCACGCTCACCTGGTTCGGGGTGGACTGGGTCGAGGAGTTGCACGAGGCGCTGGTGACCTGGGTCGAGATCTGCGTCGTCCTGCACGTCGCCGCAGTGCTCTTCGAGAGCCGCCGGACCGGCGTCAATCTGCCGAAGGCGATGGTTACCGGCTACAAGGACCTGCCGGAAGCGAGTATCACCTCGGGGTGATGACCTCTGCGGGCAATCCTCGGACCTACGGTCTCGTTGCGCTGATCGTCTTTCAGACGCTCTGCGCGGTGTTCTTCCTGGTCGACGTGACGGGTGATTTCGCCGAGTTCGTCGCGGGACAGGACTCCGAGCTTCATATCGGCATCGAGTTCATGGCGACGCTGGGGCTCTTCGCCGGGGTCGTCGTCGAGAGCTTCATCCTGATGGCGATGCTGCGCCGTGCGGCGCGCACCGAGAAGGCGATGGATATCGCCCGCGGCGCACTGAACGAGGTGATCGAAGGCTATTTCCGCGACTGGGGCCTGACCCCCTCGGAGGAGGACGTCGCCGCCTTCACGCTCAAGGGCTGTTCGATCTCGGACATCGCCCGCTTCCGCGGCTCGGCCGAGGGCACGATCAAGACCCATCTGAACGCGATCTACCGCAAGGCCGGGGTCGACGGCCGCAGCCAGCTGGTCAGCCTGCTTCTGGAAGACCTTATGGGAAACCCGCTGGTGGGCGAGGGGGCCGGCCAGGCGGTTGCCCGCGAGCCGGAGTCGCGCGCCGGTTGAAACCGCGGCAAATGGCCATCGGGACTGGCGCGGATACCGGTTTTCAGTATAGTTCCCGGCAAATAAAGACTGTTGCTGGGACCAAGAGCGATAGCGGGATGAGAATTTCTAGTGCTGCCAAGGCATTGGCTGTCGGTGCGGTGATCTTTGCGTCGGCTGCCGCTGCCAACGATACGGCGTCGTCGAAAAGCCGGATGGCGCTTTTCCGCAACCAGACCTCGGTTCTGGATGGCCGCGCGGCGGTCCAGTATTCCAATTCCATCCGGCTGCAGCCTCCGGCGGTGACGGTTCCCGGCCAGCCCGGAACGGTGCCGGACTATGCCGGCCGCTATCGTGGCGAGTGGCTTCCGGTCGCGCGCGAGGCGGCGCGGCGGCACAATATCCCCGAGGACCTGTTCCTGCGCCTCGTCCAGCAGGAATCGGGCTGGAACCCCGGTGCGGTCTCGCACAAGGGTGCGACCGGCCTTGCGCAGCTGATGCCGGGGACGGCGCGGCTCATGGGTGTCGACATCAACAACCCGCACCAGAATCTCGACGGCGGAGCACGCTACCTGCGCATGATGTACGACAAGTTCGGCAACTGGCGACTTGCGCTCGCTGCTTACAACGCTGGCCCCGAGGCGGTCGAGCGGCACGGCGGTGTCCCGCCGTACCGCGAGACGCAGAACTATGTCCGGGTGATCTACGGCAGCTGAGGGCGCCGTGCGAGAGCAGCGCCTACGACTATCCGCTACCGCAGCAGGGTGACGTTCGGGATCGCCGCGATCGCTTCCATGTCGGCCTCGTAAAGTGCCGTCAGCCCGTCGATCAGTTCCTGTGTCCAGCCGGGAAGGTCGATTTCCTCCTCGAGTTCGCCCTCGATCCCGAACTTTTCCAGGAACGCGGCGATGACGTGGCGTCGCCGCTCGTCATTTCCCGGCGGATATTCGGCAAGGTAGCCCTGCATCCGCGATAGGCCCTCGGAACTCATCAGCGTTGCGATGAAGTCGTCCGAGCCGACCAGCGGCGTGTCCGGGGCAAAGCCGCCGATCGCCGCCAGGATTTCGGGCCAGAGGATCGGCGTGTCCTCGTTGCACCAAATGATGATGCGGCTGTCGGGGGCGGCGTCGTGCATCCGTGCGATGGTCTCGGACCAGCGCAGTTCGGTCACGTTCACCGCCGAGAGGAAGTTGCCGAAATCACTCTCGCCGACCTGGGCAAAAAGCGCCGGGGCAAAGGTCGCGATGTTGCGGATGCCCATGCAGAAGATCGCGGTGTCGTCGGGAAAGAGGTTCCTCAGTGCCGCCGTCTTCTCGCCCGCCATCGGGAAGATCCGGCCCTCGCCCAGCACCCGGTTGGCGCCGCAGAAGAAGTTGAAATGCGAGAAGATCACCCGTTTCGGCTCGTCGAGGTTGGTGACGGCGTCGATCAGCAGTTCCTGCATCTCGTCGGGCGCGCGGCGGCCGTTGAGGCCATTGATGATGTCGCGGATGAGCGAACGGAACTTGGGCGGCGAGGCCGCCACGATCCCCTGTTCCAGGAGCGGGCGCTGGCTTTTCAGGAGGCACCGGATCAGCCGGTCCTCGTCCGTCGCCTGCGCGCCGAGATGGTAGACGATCTCCATGCCGCTCCTTGCCCGTCCGGTGGCGACTGCTAGCCGAGCGGAACGCCGCCGTCAAACCTCGCCGTTCCGGCGGGTTAGCGCGGGTCCGGGGCCATTTCGGGGCAGGGGTCGGGAAAGGAGAAGGCGCGGCTTGCCGGTTGCAAGGGGATGCGGCCTCTGGCATATGCTCCGCCAGTCTCGGCTGACGGCGCGAGCGAGCATCGCCTGGCGCCATGCCCCTATAGCTCAGCTGGTAGAGCATCTGATTTGTAATCAGAGGGTCGGGGGTTCGAGTCCCTCTGGGGGCACCATCCGGGACATCGGGCTGCACCTGGGGGAGGGGTCATGCGCGTCATTTCGGCCGGCGAATGCATGGTTGAGTTCTTTCGCCGCGAGGACGGACTCTGGCGTCAGGGCTATGCCGGCGACACGCTGAACGTCGCTTGGGCGATGCGGGCGCTCATGCCGGACGAGGACGAGGTCGCCTACCTGACCCGGGTCGGGACAGACGCCTTTTCCGACGCGATGCTGGCCTTTCTCGAGGACGAGGGGATCGGGACCGCGCTTGTTACCCGCGACCCGACGCGACGACCCGGGCTCTACACGATCGAGACCGACGAAGACGGCGAGCGGACCTTCACCTACTGGCGCTCGGACTCGGCGGCGCGGGGGTTGGCGGCGGACGGCCCGGCACTGGCGACGGCGCTTTCCGGTGCCGATCTGGTCTACATCTCGGGGATCACGCTCGCGATCCTGCCCGAAGCCGACCGGGCGCATCTCTTCGAGGCTTTGGGCAGTCGCGGCGGCCGTGGCTTCAAGGTGGCGTTCGATCCCAATGTGCGGCCGGCGCTCTGGCCCGATCCGGCGATCATGCGCGAGGCGCTGACCGAGGCGGCACGGCGGTCCGACATCGTGCTGCCGACCCATGATGACGAGGCGAAGGCCTTCGGCGACAAGGGACCCGAGGCGACGATGGAGCGCTATGCCGGGCTCGGCGTCGCTGAAATCGTGGTGAAGAACGGCACAGAACCGACGCTCTTCCGGCTTGATGGCGCGGACGGCGCGGCGCCGGTCAAGCCCAACCCCTCGGTCCTCGACACGACCGGTGCGGGTGACAGTTTCAGCGGCACCTACCTCGCCCGGCGTCTTCTCGGCGCGCCGCAGGCCGAAGCGGTGGCGGCGGCGCAGCGGGTCTCGGCAATGGTCGTGGGCCACCGGGGCGCGCTGGCGCCGTTCCGGGACATCGTGAAAGCGGCGAAGTAGGGCAGGGACCGCCCTTGCCGCTGCGTCATTTGCGTCTAGGCTGCGACCATGAGCTCGGTCAATCATATCGCAATCCTGCACGCCACTCTCTCCCGTCGCGATACCCCGGAAACCGTCGCCCGGATCGTCTACGAAAGCCTGCCCGACCGCCGTTCGGGACGGGCGGCCTCTCTGATAAAGCAGATGATCAAGGTCTCTCTGAAGAACCGGTGGGGCTGGTCATCGATGCCAACCCAGTTTCGGTCACCCGATGGCATGGGGCGCCAACTCGCGAAGGCCGAGGAACTTGGCAAGGCTTTCCTGAAGTCTGATTTGCGCGCACCCGAGGACGCTGACGGAATCGAGGACTTCGTCAGTGAATTCAACGCGCTGATCGGGAAGGTTCCGGGCCGGTCGAGTTTTCGGCACGACCGCATGAACCATGCCGCACGAATTGGGGCCGGGATTGAACTATCGCGTCGTCGCTACACCAAGCTGTTCCGCCTGGCAGGGCGGCTGGAGGACAGGCTGCGCCGGTTTCGGCAGGCGGATGTGCGTCATCGGCTGCTCATGGTGTCGAAGGCTGCGCTGGCACCGGACCTTGAACCTGAGGACCTGAACGGGTCTCTGCCGGCGGCCGCCTTCATCGCCTATTACTGCGCACGCATGAAGCTGAGAAGCGAGTTCACCATAGCCGGCCAGCAGATGCCGTTCGATGCACTGTCGGAAGAACTTTTCAAGCTTTGCCAGAAAACGCCGAACGTCCCCTGGCACGCGATAGCTCATGTCTTTCCGCGGGACGACGTGCTGGTCCGGCTGACGGACGATCAGAAGGTGCGACTTCTTCGGCGTTGGTACGACATACTTATGGAAACCGCGCAGGGGTTGGACGAGGCGTTCCGGCGGACGGACATTGACCTTGATCGGATGGTCGTCCGGAAGGGTAACGATTCCTCGACCTGGAACCTTCTGGCCGGGGCCTGGAACAGGTCGCGCGACCACTGGATCGCTCTGGTTCAGGCGATGGGCATGGACTCGCTATTTGACGAGATGCTTCCCGGAAAGGTCATGCGCCTGATGGCGGCGGACGTGGCTGCCTGGCATCGGATGTCGGGCGGGGGACTGCACCCCGACACCGCGGTCTGGAGAGAGCTGCCCAAGCCGTGGCGGGTGCTGACCGGCGAAGAGACATGTAACCGCGCCAGGATCGCCACGGCGTGTGCCCGGCACAAGATCGACCCCGAAAGGACCGGCTGGACGGCGCCACGGCCGCGGACGGAGGTCGCCACGTTCCGTCCTACACCCGAGCTGGTTCACGGCGTCGCGGTAGACAATCCATTCCTTGCTTCGCTCCTGAGGCGGATGGGCGCTTTCAGCGGCAAGGCTCTGAGGCCTCACGGTCTGGACCAGACGCAAGATTGACGTGAGCAGCACCTTCCTCCAATGTCCGAGTGTCGTTCGGTAGCTCAGTGACAGAGCGGTCGGCTCTCTAACCGACAGGACGCTGGTTCAAGCCCAGCCCGGACGGCACCAATCACTGATCCGGCGGAATGAGCCCCAGGCCCCTCAGGTATATCCCGATGCCGCTTTCGAGCAGTTCCTCGGGCGGGAAGGGCGATTTGCGCCCCGGCGAGCCGCGGGCGAAGAGCTCGACGACGCCGTGCGAGAGCGCCCAGATATGGGCCGAGAACATCGAGGCGGGCGGCCTGCGGTTCGCCGGGATATGCTCGGAGAGCGCCTCGGCGGCCTTTTCCAGCACGTCCCAGGCGCGGCGGGCGGCGCGGGCTAGCTCGGGCGTGGCGTTGAGCGAGAGGCCGCTTTCGAACATCGCCACATAGTGGCCGGGATACTTGCGGGCGAAGGCGAGGTAGGCCCGGCCGGTCGCCTCGAACGCGGCGAGCGCGGTCGGCTTGCCGCCGGAATAGGCGAACTCCATCAGGTCGGCGAAGATCTCGTAGCCCTGCCGTGCGATTTCGGCGATCAGGTCGTCTCGCCCGGCGAAATGGCGGTAGACGGCGGCCGGCGTCACCCCGGCCTGCTTGGCCGCCTCGGAGAGCGTGAAGCCCTGCGGCCCCTTCTCGGCGATAAGGCCAAGGGCGGCGTCGACCAGCGCGCGCTTGAGGTTGCCGTGATGGTAGCCGTGCTTAACCATCCGCCTGCCAGAGTTCGGGCCCGCCGGCGATCTTCGGGTCGGGCTTGCCGAGCGCCTTGGCGTTCTTGCCCTTGTAGGGGATACGGGTCAGTACCGACTGGATCGCCGCGATACGGGCGCGCTTCTTGTCGTCGGCGCGGATCACCTTCCAGGGCGCGAAGGCGGTGTGGCTTTTCTTCAGCGTCTCGGCGATGGCGGCTGAGTAGGCGTCCCATTTCTTCAGACCCTCGACATCGATCCAGCTGAGTTTCCACTGTTTCAGCGGATCGGTCTCGCGGGCGAGGAAGCGCCGCAGCTGCTCGGCCTGGCCGACATTGAGCCAAAGCTTCACAAGGTGGACGCCGTCATCGACCAGCATCTTCTCGAAGGCGGGAAGTTGCTGGAAGAAGGCCTGGCGCTGTTCGGGCGTGCAGAAGCCGAAGACATGCTCGACGACGCCTCGGTTGTACCAGGACCGGTCGAAGAGCGCGATCTCGCCCGCCGAGGGAAGCCAGTCGACATAGCGCTGGAAGTACCACTGGCCGGCCTCGCGGTCAGACGGCTTCGAGAGCGCCACGATGTTGGCGACGCGCGGGTTCAGGTTCTCGCGAAAGCGCTCGATGGCGCCGCCCTTGCCGGCCGCGTCCCGGCCCTCGAAGACGACGACGACGCGCTTGCCGGTCTCCTTGACGTCGGCCTGGAACTTGACCAGCTCGCGCTGGAGCAGCTCCATCTGCCTGTCGTAGTCCTTGCGTTTCATCTCCTCGTCGTACGGGTAGGATTCAAGGAGGATGTCGTCCTTGTCGCCCTTCTCGATGGCTTTTCGGACGGACTTGGGCGCGCCTTCGGCAAGGAACTTGCTGATTGCGCCGTCGAACGGAAGGTCCATGTTACGCCCCTTTACTCTGCCGGTGTCAGTATCGCGATCGGCCCGCCTAGCGCAATCCGGCGCGCGCGGCTGCGCGGTCGACGGCGGCTGCAACATCGTCCGGGACAACGTTCTGGACGGCGTGGCCGATTCCCTCGAGCGGTGTATAGCGGGCCTCGGGCACGTCGAGGACCATCGGTTCGGCATGGATCTTCGGGCTAACGATGTCGTCCGCGGTGCCGTGCAGGATCTCGAAGGGCATTGTGAGCCGGTCATAGCGGGACGTCATCGCCGTGACCTCGTCCAGTA
>JBNLCA010000107.1:0-7227 GCA_050303575.1 Paracoccaceae bacterium | reverse complement strand
GCGCGGGCGCTGAACGTGACGCCGCCCGCCGTCGCCCAGCAGGTTCGCGCGCTGGAATCGCATCTTGGCCTGCCGCTTTTCCGCCGCTCAGGCCGGGGACAGGTGCTGACGGCGGCCGGGGCGGACTTCGCACGGCGGCTGGGCGCGGGCTTCTCGGCGCTGGCCGAGGCGGTCGACGCGGTGCGCCGGACCGACGCCGCTCACGGGATCCGCGTGACCACGACGCCCGCCTTCGCGCGCAATGGCCTCCTGCCACGGCTTCAGCGGTTCTGGGACGAATGCCCCGGCATCACCGTCTCGATCCATTCCGGCGTCGATGTCGTGGACCTCGCCGCGCAGGGGTTCGATCTTGCGATCCGCTCCGGCGCCGGGTCTTGGCCGGGCGTTGTCGCCGAGCGGCTGATCGACTCGCGCCTTACCTTGGTCGTCGCGCCGCGGCTGATCGCCGGGGGCAAGCCGCTCGACAGGTTGCCGTGGCTCCTGAACCCGCGCGACCCGGTCGAGCGGGGCTGGCTGACCGGAGCGGGTTTCGATCCCGACAGCCTTCCGACCCACGACCTCGAGGACGCGGGCCTGGCCGTCGAGGCGGCCATCGCCGGCTATGGGCTGATCTTCGCCACGCGCGAGATCGTCGCTACCGCGCTGGACGAGGGCAAGCTGGTCGAGGTGCCGTTCCCCGGCCTGCCTGTCACGAGCTACTGGATCGCGACGCCGCCCGGCCCGCGCAGCGATGCAGTCGAGCGCTTCATCGCCTGGCTGCACCGTGACATGGTAGGGCACCGAAGCCCCCTCGACCCCGTCCTGCAGGAACCCACCTCAGCAACCACGTGAAATGCCAATGATCCTCCGCCAGGCCACGCCCGCCGATGCCGCCGCCCTTTGCGACGTCATCAACCCGATCATCGCGAAGGGCGGTACCACCGCCTATGGATCGGCCTTCACACCGGACGCGCTGACAAAGGAGTTCATTACCGTAGGCGGCCACATCTCCTGTACCATGGCCGAGGACGAGACCGGATGCCTCGGCTTTCAGGTCCTCTTCCGGGCGCACGAGAAGGACGACCTGCCCGAAGGCTGGGCGCTGATCGGCTCCTACGTCCGGGGCGACGCGGCGGGCAAGGGCGTGGGCCGCGCGCTCTTCGACGAGACGAAGCGTCTGGCGCGCGCGGCCGGGATCAAGGTGATCGACGCGACGATCCGCGGCTACAACGCGGGCGGGCTGGCATTCTACAACCGGATGGGGTTCGTGGACTGGAAGGTCGGCGAGGAGACGGTGTCGAAGCGGTACGATCTTTAGACTGCCCTCCGATCAACTGCAGGCCCGTGCGACCAGCATAGGCCGCGCCCGACCCTTGGGGCGGGAGGGCGCTTGTCTGCGTCAATCTCCGATCAATCGCCAGAGGTGGCGTCACCACAAAGCGCCCGGCCTTCACCATTGCGTGGCGCCCTCCCAGGCTTGGGCACGGCCCTCAGTGCCTACGCCTCAAGCCCCGGTTCGCCCAGCATGTGCCGCCCGCGCCGGTCCTCGATTTCGATGATCCAGAGGTCGGGGTCGAACTTGCGCTGACGCCCCAGCGCCGCATCCACGTCGGCCTCGGGGCCCTCGGCCAGCGTCACCCAGGCCCGGTCGCCGGTCATTAGATCGAAGCTGCGCTGGTAGGCTACCGCCTGCCCGTCCATCGTGGCGAGCTTGACGATCACCGCACCGGCCGTCGCATCGCCCCTCGCCGCGACGAAGGCCGGGATCCCCTCGGCCTCGAGCCGGTGAAGATAGGCCGAGACCCAGATCCCGGCCGCCAGTCGCGCCATCAGCTCCCGTCCTTGAAGTCGAGCCCCATCTCGGAATAGCGCTCGGCCTCGTCCAGCCAGCCGGGCCGCACCTTCACCGTGAGGAACAGATGCACCGGCCGGCCCAGGAACTCGGCGATCTCGGCGCGGCTCGCCTGGCTCACCGCCTTCGCCGTCTCGCCCTTCTTGCCGAGCACGATCCCCTTGTGACCGTCGCGGGCGACATAGACGATCTGGTCGATACGGGTCGATCCGTCGGGCCGGTCCTCCCAGTTCTCGGTCTCGACCGTCAGCTGGTAGGGCAGTTCCTGGTGGAGTCTCAGCGTCAGCTTCTCGCGGGTGATCTCGGCGGCGATCATCCGCATCGGCAGGTCGGCGATCTGGTCCTCGGGATAGAGCCAGGGGCCTTCCGGCACCTCGCCCGCCAGCCATGCCTTCAGGTCCTCGACCCCATGCCCGCGCTCGGCTGAGATCATGAAGGTCTTCACGAAAGGGAAGGCCTCGTTCAGCTCGGCCGACAGCGCCAGAAGCTCTTCGGCCTTCACCTTGTCGATCTTGTTGATGGCCAGAGCCACGGGCCGCTTGCCGACCCGCTCCTCGAGCGAAGCTAGGATCGCCTTCACGCCGTCGGTCAGCCCGCGATGCGCCTCGATCAGAAGGACGACGATATCGGCATCCGCCGCCCCACCCCAGGCCGCCGCCACCATCGCCCGGTCGAGCCGCCGGCGCGGCCGGAAAAGGCCCGGCGTGTCGACGAAGACGATCTGGCTGTCGCCGGCCAGCGCCACGCCCCGAAGCCGCGCCCGCGTCGTCTGCACCTTGTGCGTGACGATAGCGATCTTGGCGCCGACCATGCGGTTGAGAAGCGTCGACTTCCCCGCATTGGGCTCTCCGATCAGCGCTACGAATCCGGCGCGTGTGGGCATGGGGATATCACAGTTCAACTTGGACAAGCAGCGTTTCACATACGCTGAGCTTTCTGGAAAGCAAAGGGAACCCTTCCGCTCAACGAGCGCCGAGTGGATTGCCCACAGCGCGGAGGAACATTGGGGGCGTGTTCGGAAGCAGAACGGCAGCAGTGAGGACACCGTTCGAAGTGGCGCCGGTGTCAATTCCAATCCTGTTGTGCCGTATTTCGGGTTGATCCGTGGGCGTATGGCCGTGAACCACAACAACACCATGCTCGGCGTCGCTGTCGAGAAAGCGCCCACGAATCCAGAGCAGATCGCGTTTATCCTGTTCCTCGATGGGAACGCCTGGCGCAATTCCAGCATGGACAAAGAGATATCCGCCCCAAGTGTAGGTCAAGGGAAGTGAGGTCAGCCATCCGATGCGGTGTGGCCCGAGCGAAGCCTGCAAAGCAGCCGCATCCGGGATCCGTGCAAGCGCCGACAGGCCGAGCTCTTCCAGTGTCTCGATCCCGCCGTTGCAGACCCAGTCACTCCAAGTTTGCGGATTGTCGGTACTCAGGCAGTCGAGCATCAGCTCTTCGTGGTTGCCTCTGAGACAGACTGTGTGGCAGTCGGCAATGCCATTCATTAGGCAGTCGATGACCGCAATCCCCTTGTCCCCGCCGTCGATGTAGTCCCCGATGCAGATAATCTGTACCTGCTTCCTGGAGTGCATCAGCTCGTGGAAGTCCAGAATAGACTCGACCAACTCTGTCAGGAGATCGAGCCGACCGTGAATGTCGCCAATGGCGTAGCTTACAGTTTCCATAGGAGGAATGTCCCATTCGAGCTCTTAGAGAAGATGAGGATTTGGGAAGCGAGTGGGATCTAGCGGAGGTGCCGATCTAACCGTTCAGCCGGTCCAGAAGCGCCTTCGCCGCCGCCTGTTCGGCCTGCCGTTTCGCTCCTGCCGTGGCGCGGGCCCTCTCGCCGGTCGAAAGGCGCGCCTCGATGGTGAAGGCGGGCGCGTGGTCGGGGCCTTCGCGGGCGATTTCCTCGTAGGTCGGCGGCGGCTCGCCACGGGCCTGCGCCCATTCCTGGAGCGCCGTCTTGGCGTCGCGCGCGTCGGTCTCGACCGCGCCGATCCGGTCGGCCCAGAGACGCAGGACCATCGTGCGGGCGGCCTCGAACCCGCCGTCGAGATGAACCGCCGCGATCACTGCCTCCATCGCGTCGCCGAGGAGTGCCTCCTTGCGGCGGCCGCCCGACATCATCTCGGACCGGCCGAGCTTGAGCACCTCGCCCAGTCCGACCGCCCGGGCCACCTCGGCGCAGGCCTCCTTGCGGACGAGCGCGTTGTAGCGCGGCGCGAGCTGGCCCTCGGACGCGTCCGGGTCGGCGGCCAGGAGCGCCTCGGCCATGACCATGCCCAGGACCCGGTCGCCCAGGAACTCGAGCCGCTGGTTGTCGGGGCGCGAGGGCGAGGAGATCGAGGAATGGGTGACGGCGCGGACCAAAAGCTCGGGGTCGGCGAAGTCATGGCCGATACGGCGGGCGAAGGCGCGGAGATCGGAGGAGAGCTTCATCGGACCTCGACGAGATAGCGGTCTGTCCGCCAGGTCCAGACCTCGAACGGCGAGCGCCCGGACCAGGAGAAGAGGACACGGCGGACGACCCCGACGACGTTCCCGACCGGCACGAAGCCGACACCGCCGACGCCCGGCGCGAAGCGGCTGTCGAGGCTGTTGTCGCGGTTGTCGCCGAGGACGAAAAGGCTGCCCTCGGGCACCGTGAAGAGCTGCGAGTCGTCGGCGACGCCACCCGACTGGATGTTCAGGACATGGTAGCTGCGCCCCTCGGGCAGGACCTCGGCCAGCCGCGCCTTGCGGCAAACGCCGCCTTCGCCGACCGGCCCGTTCTGGCATCGCGGGCGCCCGGCACCGGCGCCTTGCGGCGCGAAGACCTCGTCGAAGCTGCCGGCGTCGGCCTGGGTCAGCGCCGTGTCGTTGATCTCGGGTACGCCGCCTGCCATCCGCACCGCGTCGCCGGGCAGACCGATCACCCGTTTGACGTAGTCGATACCGGTCGCAGGATGACGGAACACGATGACGTCGCCGCGCTCGGGCCGGTAGTCCGAGGTTCGCGCGACGAGGATATAGTCACCGATGAGCAGCGTCGGCTTCATGCTGCCGGCCGGGATCCAGAACGCCGCCCAGAAGGCGCGCGAGGCGACCAAGAGCGCGATGGCGGCAAGGAGGAGGAAACCCATCGCATAGGCCGGGCGCGGCGCCCAACGGTTGAGGTTCGTCGTGCGCGGGCGGGCGATCAGGAAATAGAAGGTCGAGACAAGGCCGATCAACGGCACGAACGACACAAGAAGCCACCAGCCCGACCGCCCGGCATCGTGCATGCGCCGGACCAGCGCCGTCATCTGGCCGAAGCAGAGGACGGCGACCAGAAGGTAGAGCGGCACGCGCAGGAACGGGCCGGGCTCGCCCGGCAGTGCCTCGATGTAGTAGAGGGCTGCGGCCGAGGCGAGGGCTGCCAAGGTCCAGCCCCAGGCTTCCTTGCGCGACGCGGTGCCGCTGAGGCGGTACCAGTCACCCAGGATCATGAGCGCCTCGCCACCGTCATTCGATCGCGTGGAAGAACCGGTCCGACCGCCAGGTCCAGAAGAAGAAGAGCGACCGCCCGGCCGACGAGAAGATCACCCGGTCGGCGCGTCCAATCAGCCGGTCGGCGGTGACAAAGCCGACGCCGCCGCTCTCCTGCGGGAAGCGGCTGTCGCTGCTGTTGTCGCGGTTGTCGCCCATGAAGAAATACTCGCCCTCGGGCACAACGAACACGTTGGTGTGGTCGCTACCGGCGTTGGCGATGTTCAGGATGTCGTGGGTGACGCCGTTCGGCAGTGTCTCGCGGAAGCGCTGCTTGATGCAGTCGGACCCGGTGTCGGGGGTTCCGTTGGCGCATTTCGGCCAGTTCTGCTGCGATCCCTGCGGCAGGTAGGCCTCGATGAAGTCATCGACCTGTTCGACCTTCACCGGCTCGCCGTTGATGTTCAAGAGCCCGTCGATGACCTGGATGCGGTCGCCCGGCAGACCAATCAGCCGCTTGATGTAGTCCTCGTTCGACACCGGGTGACGGAAGACCACCACGTCGCCGCGCTCGGGTTCCGACGCGAAGATGCGGCCGGAGATCGGGCAGATCGCGAAGGGGCAGGAATACTTGGAATAGCCGTAGGCCATCTTGTTGACGAAGAGGAAATCGCCGATCAGGAGCGTGTCCTTCATCGATCCGGACGGGATCCAGAACGGCTGGAAGAAGAGGGTCCGGAAGACGCCCGCGATCAGCAGCGCATAGACGATGGTCTTGATGTTTTCCCAAAGACCGTCGGGGTTCTTCTCTGCCATGTTCGCCCTGTCTCTTGCCAGCCCGCGCTACATGATGGGTGGGGCAGGGGGAGTCAAGTTGCAGCGCTGCGGCCGTCCGGTGCCCAGCTCTCGGTCCAGAGCCGTCTCAGCCGGTCGCCCTCGCCCCGGAAATTGCCGCCGGCCAGAGTGGCGGCAAGGATGCGATCGGGGCGGAAGTGGCGCAGGCCCTGCCTGAGTTCGCACCAGGCGACGAGGTTCGCGGTCTCCGAATAGTAGACCAGCGCAACCGGCCGAATGTTGCGGTCCGTCTCGCGGCCGGCCTCGTCACGGTAGCGGATGGCGAGCCGGGCCTCCTCGCGGATGGCGCGGCGGGCCAGCGCAAGGTCGAGGCCGTCCGGCTCGACGGTCGAGCCCCAGACGCGCAGCGCGCCCGAGCCGATCCGGTCGCGCAGGGGTGGTGGCACCGAGGCGGCGATCTTCTCGCCGACCTGCCGGGCCGAGGCCCTGAGTTCGCTGTCGCCGCGCCGGTCGAGAAGGCCGAGCGCCACGATGATCGCCTCGGTCTCCTCGATGGTGAACATCAGGGGCGGGAGCGTGAAACCCGGGCGCAGGATGTAGCCGACGCCGCGCTCGCCCTCGACCGGGACCCGCATCGCCTGAAGCGCGGCGACGTCGCGGTAGAGCGTGCGCGGGGTGATCTCCAGCCGGGCCGCGAGGTCGGCCCCGGTCATAGGCCGGCGGGCGGCCGCCAGCATCTGAACGATCTCGAAAAGGCGCGCCATTTTCCGCATCGGACCCTCCGCAACTGACAGGCCGGTGTCAGTTCGACCCTGCTAGGAGGACGCCGGATCGTGCGCGTTTCAAGGGAAATCGTGCGGACGTGATGAAATCAACGAGCGGACAACTGACATGACTTACGCGCAAACCCTTCTGGTCTTCTGGGCCCTCATCATCGGCATCGTGGTGGTGCCCGGCATGGACATGTTGCTGGTCCTGTCGAATTCGCTCGCCCGTGGGATGAGGGCCGGCATGGCCGCCGTTGCGGGGATCATGACGGCAGGGGCGATCCACACACTGTGGGGCGTGCTGGCGGTGGCGGTTCTGCTGACCCTGCCCGAGGCGCTGTTCACCGCGATGCTGGTCGCAGGGGCGCTCTATCTCGGCTGGATCGGTGTGAC
>JBNLCA010000106.1:0-3014 GCA_050303575.1 Paracoccaceae bacterium | reverse complement strand
GTCAGGTCGTCGAACGTGTCGCCGAGGCAGACCACCGTGCGCGGGGCCAGCGCTGCGATCTCGGCGTCGAGGCGGGAAAGCGTGTCCTCGGTCTCGTAGGGCGGCAGCAGCGCGCCTGACCGCCGGGCGGCGCGGTCGGACTTGCCAAGATGCAGGTCCGAGACCACGAGCAGCCCTCGTTCGTCCCACCAGAGCGCGCCGGTGGGACGGGCGGCGAGCGTGGCTCCGGCCAGGGTGACGGCAACGGCGTTCATGCTTCGTTCGGTGCCACGGCGCGGCGCGCTGCGCAAGTCCGGACTGCGTCAGTCGAGGCCGGCTTCCGCCATCAGCCGTTCCGCCGCCTCGCGCAGGAGACGCTCCTCGCCCGCGCCCTTGATCGGCACCCGGCCCTTCTCCAGGAAGAGCGGTGCCGCGAAGGGGGTGATCCGGCCCGGGCGCACGTGGTCGATCCGGCTGCCGGTGCGGGCTAGCATCTCCTCGATCCGGCCGAAATCGACGAGGCCCTTCATCGCCTCCTCGCGGGTGATGTCGAGAAGGAGGTGTCCCGGATCGTAGCGGCGGAGCGTGTCATAGAGGATGTCGGACGAGAAGGTCGCCTGCCGGCCGGTCTTGCGCTGGCCCGGCGCGTTGCGGTCGATCAGCCCGGCGATCACCGCCGAGTTGCGGAAGGTGCGCTTCATCACGGCGCTGTCCTGCAGCCAGTGATCCAGCCCCTCGCGCAGGCCGCCAAGGTCGAGAAGCGCGGCGGGATCGCGCACCTCGTCCAGCCCCCAGATCATGAGTGCATAGTCGGTCGAGACGAAGCCGAGCGGGTTCAGCCCCGTCTCCTCCATCCGGCGGGTGAGGATCAGGCCCAGCGTCTGCATCGCGGCGCGGCCGGCGAAACCGTAGATGACGAGGTGCTCGCGGCCTTCGGACGGAAAGGTCTCGATAAGCAGGCGCCCGGGTTCGGGCAGGCGCGAGACCTCGCGCTGGAGCGCCAGCCAGCGCGCCGTGTGGTCCGGAAGGTTGGGCCAGCGCTCCTGGCCGAGAAGGCGCAGGATGCGGGCCGAAAGCTCGGTCGAGGTCGAGAAGGTCGAGCCGGAGAAGACGGCGATCTTCGGCTCCCGCCCGCGCTCGCGGCTCACGACGACCGTCATTTCGCGTAGGGACTCGTAGCGGACGATCTCGCCGCCGATCAGGAACGTATCGCCGGGCGTGAGCGTCGAGGCGAAATATTCCTCAACTTCGCCAAGGGGTTGGCCTGAGCGGCCGCGCATCCGCACCTTCAGCGTCTCGGTGTCGATGATAGTCCCGAGGTTCATTCTAATCTGGCGCGTCGCGCGGGGGTCGCGGAGTTGCCACAGGCCATCCCTCTCAACGAGCCGCTGGTAACGGTCGTAGGCGCGGAGCGCGTAGCCGCCGGTCGCGGCATAGTCCAGGCAGGCGTCGAAATCGGGCCGCGTGAGCGCCGCGTAGGGCGTGGCGGTCTTTACCTCGGTGAAGAGCTCATCCGCATCGAACGGGCCGGCGGCGGCACGGGCGAGGATGTGCTGGCAGAGGACGTCGCGCGGCCCTGCGCCGCGCGGATCACCGTCGAGATCGTGCGCCTTGGCCGCTTCCAGCGCGGCGACGCATTCCACCACCTCGAACCGGTTCGCCGGCACGAGCCGCGCTTTCGACGGCGCATTGTAGCGGTGGTTGGCGCGTCCGATCCGCTGGACCAGCCGCTTGACGTTCTTTGGCGCCCCGACCTGGATGACGAGGTCCACATCGCCCCAGTCGATGCCGAGGTCGAGCGTGCCGGTGCAGACGACGGCGCGAAGCGTTCCCGCGACCATCGCCGCCTCGACCTTCAGCCGCTGTTCGCGGGCCAGCGAGCCGTGGTGGATGGCGATCGGCAGCCCCTCGTCGTTCGCCATCCAGAGGTCGCGGAAGAAAAGCTCGGCCTGGGCGCGGGTGTTGTGGAAGATCAGCGTCGTGCGGTGGTGGCGGATTTCGGTCAGGATTGCCGGGATGGCATAGCGCCCGCCACCTCCGGACCAGAGCGGCGGGTCCGGCGTTTCCAGCATGGCGATGTCCGGGTCGGGGCCGGGATCGGCGAAGAGGATCTCGGCCTGAAGCGGGGCCGGGGCGAGGAACCGGGCGAGGGCGGCCGGGTCCTCGACGGTAGCCGAAAGGCCGGTTCGGCGCAGGCCGGGGGTGAGCGCGGCAAGGCGGGATAGTGCCAGAACGAGCTGATCGCCGCGCTTCGATTCCGCCAGCGCGTGGATCTCGTCAACGATGACGCGGGTGAGGCCGGCGAAGGTGCGGGCGGCGTCCTCGTAGGTCAGCATCAGCGCCAGGCTTTCCGGCGTGGTCAGCAGGATATGCGGCGGATCGGCCCGCTGTCGCTGGCGGCGGGCGTGGGATGTGTCGCCGGTCCGGTCCTCGATTCGGATGGGCAGGCCCATCTCTGCGACCGGGCCGGTAAGGTTGCGCTTGATGTCGGCGGCAAGCGCCTTGAGCGGCGAGATGTAGAGAGTGTGCAAGCCTGAACGCGAGTTGAGTGTTAGATCGGCCAGTGTAGGTAGAAATCCGGCAAGTGTCTTGCCGCCGCCCGTCGGTGCGACGAGGAGGAGATTCGGTCGGTCCGACCGCTCCAGCATCTGGACCTGGTGGGGATGGGGCGCCCAGCCCCGCATCTGAAACCACGCGGCGATGGGGGCCGGCAGATCCGTCACCGAAGCTTGTCCCCGAAGAGGAACTCGGCGGCCCGGTCGAGCCGGATATGCGGCGGCCCCTCGCCGGGTCGGAGGGTCAGGCGCTGCGGGCGGAAGGCCATGACCGAATAGTCCTGACCGAGCCACCTCTCGGCGCCTTCGCGGGCCGGGGCGAGCAGGATGCCGGGATCTTCGGGCAGGTCGCCGGCATGGAGCGCCGCATCCTTTCCGGAGAGGAGCCGCCCGCGTACCACCTCGACCTCCTCGCCGCCGTGATCCACCGTCTCCTCGACCGTCGCGCGGTACGAGGCGATGGACATGGCGGCGGTCTTC
>JBNLCA010000105.1:0-4201 GCA_050303575.1 Paracoccaceae bacterium | reverse complement strand
ATTCCCGCTTGACGCCCGCCCCTGCCCCGGCGTTATCTATCTGCCAACCCGGTATGAACCGGAAACGCGGATAGAAAACGCCGCGAGGGAGGACACATGAAGGCCAATGTCACGGCGCACAGCGCCTACACGATCGCGGATATCGACAAGCGCCTTTACGGCTCGTTCCTCGAACATCTCGGGCGCGCCGTCTATACCGGCATCTACGAACCCGGCCACCCGACGGCGGATGCCGAGGGGATGCGCGGCGACGTGCTCGACCTCGTCCGGGCGCTCGACACGCCGATCTGCCGCTATCCGGGCGGCAACTTCGTCTCGGCCTACAACTGGGAGGACGGGATCGGCCCCAAGGACCAGAGGCCGAAGCGGCTCGACCTCGCATGGCGGACGACGGAATCGAACCAGGTGGGCATCCACGAGTTCGCCGACTGGGCCGACAAGGCCAACACGGACATGATGCTTGCGGTGAACCTCGGCTCGCGCGGCTTGGACGAGGCTCGTGCCTTCGTCGAATACGTCAACCACAAGGGCGGTTCCTACTGGTCTGACCTGCGGGCGAAGAACGGCCGCAAGGACCCCTGGAACTGCCGGCTCTGGTGCCTCGGCAACGAGATGGACGGCCCCTGGCAGGTCGGCCACAAGTCGGCCGCCGAATACGGGCACCTGGCGAACGAGACGGCCAAGGCGCTGCGCGGCCTCGACCCGACGCTGGAACTGGTGGTCTGCGGCTCGTCTCACTCGCACATGCCGACCTATCCGCAGTGGGAGGCGACGGTGCTGGAAGAGACCTCGGGACAGGTCGATTACATCTCGCTCCACATGTATTTCGAGAACTACGAGAAGAACACCAACGAATACCTCGCGCTGCCGCTGACACTGGACCGCTACATCGGCACGGTCGCCGGCATCATCGACTATGTGAAGGCGAAGAAGCGCGCGAAGAAGGACGTGAAGATCTCGTTCGACGAGTGGAACGTCTGGTACCACGAGCGCAAGCAGGACGCCGAGCGGATGCGCACCTGGGACTGGCCCGAGGCGCCTGTCCTCCTGGAGGACATCTACAATTTCGAGGACGTGCTGCAGGTCGGCTGCATCCTCAACACCTTCATCCGCCGGGCGGACGTGGTGAAGATCGCCTGTATCGCCCAGCTGGTGAACGTGATCGCGCCAATCATGACGGCGCCCGGCGGCGCAGCCTGGCGGCAGACGATCTACTGGCCGTTCCTGTTTGCCTCGAAACACGGGCGCGGCACGGCGATGCAGCTTGCGGTCGAGGTGCCGGGCTACAGCTCGGACCACGCGCCGCACGTGCCTTGGCTGGACATCGCCGGGGTGCGCGATGACGACGCGGGCACGCTGACCTTCTTCGCGGTGAACCGCAGCGGCGACGAGCCGATGGAGGTCGACCTGGCGCTGGACGGGTTCACGCCCAAGACGGTCGAGCACACGATCATCAAGCATGCCGATCTCGAGGCGACGAACACCGAGGCGGCGCCCGACAATGTCAGCCCGGCGAAGGGCGATGGTGCGAAGATCGGCGGCCGGGGGCTCAGCCTGAACCTGCCGCCGCATTCCTACTCGATGATCCGTGTCGGCCTGTGAATATCCGCTTGGCGGATATGTATCACGTATCACGTTGAACGAATCGGCGTTCGGTATAGCTTGAAGGCAAGGGAACGCGGCGGAAAACGCCGCAAGGGAGGAGAAAAGATGAAGATTCACGGAGTGATGAAGGCTGCCCTCGTGGCAGGTCTTGGCTTCGCGGGCGTCGCGCAGGCCGAAGAAACGGTGGTCTGGTGGGACTTCCTCGGCGGCGGCGACGGCGTGCGGATGAAGAAGCTGATCGAGGATTTCAACGCCGAGCATGCCGGCCAGATCAAGATCGACGCCACCACGCTGGAATGGGGCACGCCGTTCTATGCCAAGGTCCAGACCTCGGCGGCGGTGGGCGAGGGCCCGGACGTGATGACCTATCACGCCAGCCGCATCCCGCTCGCGGTCGAGCAGGGCGTGCTGCAGGAAATCACCGCCGATGACTGGGCGGCGATGGGCCTGGGCGAGGGTGACTTCGCGCCCGCGACCTGGGAGGCGGTCACGGTGGACGGCAAGCAGTATGCCGTGCCGCTCGATACCCACCCGATCGTCCTTTACTACAACAAGGACCTGCTCGAAGCCGCCGGGATGCTCGACGAGAACGGCCTGCCCAAGGGCATGGACAGCATGGAGGGCTTCACCGCCACGCTCCAGGCGCTCAAGGACAACGGCGTGCAGTTCCCGCTCGGCAGCGTCACCGCCGATGGCAACTTCATGTTCCGCACGATCTATTCCCTGATGGGCCAGCAGGACGGCGAGCTGATGACCGACGGCGAGTTCCTCGCCGGCGACAATGCCGAGAAGCTGACCAACGCGCTGACGGTGCTGGCCGGCTGGACGTCCGAGGGTCTGCAGTCGACCTACACCGACTATCCGGCGACCGTCGCGCTCTTCACCTCGGGCGAGGCGGCGATGATGATCAACGGCGTCTGGGAAGTCCCGACGATGACCGACCTCAACGCGCAGGGCAAACTCTTCAACTGGGGCGCGGTCGAACTTCCGGTGATCTTCGATCATCCCTCGACCTATGCCGACAGCCACTCCTTCGCGCTGCCCGCCAACCAGGGCAAGGAGATGACGCCCGAGAAGCGTGCCGCGGTGCTCGAGGTCATTTCGTGGATCGAGAAGAACTCGCTCTTCTGGGCGACGGCCGGCCACATCCCGGCCTATGGTCCGGTCACCGAGTCGGCCGAGTACAAGGCGATGGAGCCGAACGCGACCTACTCGCCGCTGACGGCGAACATGATCTTCGACCCGAAGACGCCGCTTGCCGGCATCGCCGGTCCGATCTTCGATGTCATGTCGACCTACTTCGTGCCGACGCTGAACGGCGAGATGGACCCGGCGGAAGCCGTCGAGTCGATCAAGGAAGAGCTGAACGCGCTCTGAGCCCGAGCTGAGGGCCGCCCCCACCGGGGCGGCCCGTCTCTTTCGGGCCCGCTTCGGGAAAGCAGGGATGCTGACCAACCGCCGCAAGGACGCCTGGATCGCCGCGCTTCTGGTCGCGCCCTTCATGGCGATCTATCTTCTGGTCTTCGTCTGGCCGACGACCCAGATGTTCGGCATCTCCTTCACCGACGCGCCGCTGATCGGGCAAGGCGACTGGGTCGGAACCGACAACTACACCCGCCTGCCGAAGGACCCGCGCTTCCGCACCGCGCTGTGGAACACCGCCTATTTCGTCGTGATGACCGTGGCGCCGGGCACGGTCATCGCGCTTCTCATCGCGCTGGGCGTGTCGCGGCTGAAGGGGCGGATGCAGGCCGCTGTCCTGGCGCTCTTCTTCCTGCCCTACATCCTGCCGGTCTCGGTCGTCTATCTGATCTGGGACTGGGTGTTGAACTTCCAGTTCGGCATCTCGATGCACATCCTCGACCTGCTCGGCCTCGACCGGATCCCGGTGACGAAATCGCGCACGTGGTTCATGCCGGCGGTCGCCTGGGTGACGATCTGGTGGACGGCGGGCTTCTCCATCCTTCTCTTCCTCGCCGGGCTGCGCGCCATCCCGGCCGAGATCTACGAGGCGGCGGAACTGGACAATTCCTCGCGCTGGACGACCTTCCGCCACATCACCTGGCCGCTTCTCTGGCCGGTGACGTCGCTGGTGTTCACCATCCAGCTGATCCTGCAGCTGAAGATCTTCGACCAGGTCTACCTTTTCTCGCAAGGTGGCCGGCCGAACGACAACATGGTGCTGGTCTACTACGTCTTCCAGCGTGCCTTTCAGCAGAACCAAGGCGGCCGTGCCGCCGCCGTCGCGGTGACGCTCTTCGTGCTGGTCGTCGTCGTCTCGGTCCTCCAGTTCCAGCTGCTGCGTCTCAGCGGGAGGCGAAAATGACCGCGGCAGGCGCGAGGCGCGTGAACTTCTGGGGCGGCGTCATCACCGCCGTCACCCTGATCGCGGCCATCCTCTGGGCCTTCCCGCTCTACTGGGGGGTCGTCTCCTCGCTCAAGCCCGAAGACGAAGTGGTCCGCCCCTATATCGAGCTCTGGCCCGAGACGCTGACCTTCCAGCATTACGTCCACGCCATCACCGCCACCCAGATCGGCACCTGGTACGTGAACTCGATCGCCGTCGCCATCGGCGTGACGGTGATCACCATCTCGT
>JBNLCA010000104.1:0-12431 GCA_050303575.1 Paracoccaceae bacterium | reverse complement strand
TAGCCGAATTCCGGGAACAGCCGGTCATCCTGGCTGACCATGTATTCGAGGACCTTGAACGCCTCTTCGGGGTGATCGGTGGTCGACATGATGCCGAGGTTGAACCCGCCAAGCGCCGAGGACCGCTCGCCCCCTTCCTCGAAGGTCGGAAGCAGGGTGACGCCCCACTCGAACTGCGCGTCCTCGACCATGCGGTCGATTTCCCACGGACCCGAGATCGCCATGGCCGCGTTTCCGGCATTGAACGTTCCGGTGCTGTCCCACTGGCCCATGGACAGGACATCCCGGCTCATCACGCCGTCATCGATCAGGCCCTTGACCATGGTCAGCCATTCGCGGGCGCCCTCGGTGTTGACGTTGTCGTATCCGCCGCCCGACATCTGGATGACCGGCAGGAACTGGAAGGTGCCTTCCTCGTTGCCGCGCGCCGAGATGGTCGCGCCGTAGACGCCCTCGGCGGGATTGGCCAGCTTGCGGGCGTCCTCGAAGAATTCCGCCCAGGTCTGCGGCGGCTCGGCGATGCCCGCGGCGGCAAACATGTCCTTGTTGTAGAAGACGCCGATCGTGTCGGTGTACTTGCCGACGCCGTAAAGCCTGCCGTCCCACATCACCGAGTTGCGAGGGCCCTCGAAGTAGGCGTCCGCGTTGATGACGTCGCTCGCCGCGGCCATGTCGGTGATGTCGAGGAACGCGCCGCGCGACGAGAAGAGCGCGAAGTCCGGGTTGTCGAGGCTGACGATGTCGGGGGCGTTGCCGGTGGCATAGGCGCGCAGCGTCTCGTTGACGATCTCGTCGAACTGCAGGATGCGGTATTCGATCTTGATACCGTTGCCCAGCTCGTTGAATTCCTTCGAGAACGTGTCCGAAGGCCCGACCTGGTTCGCGCCGTCGATGGACCAGACCGTGATCGTCACCTCGTCCTGCGCCGCGAGCGGCGTTGCGAGGGCCACGGCGGACAGGGCCGCCCCGGCCAGAAGTCTCTGCGTGGATCTCATGTTCAAATACTCCTCCCTTTGGCGGCCTGGGCCGCGGTTGGTCCGGGGTGCCACGTCTCGGCCCCCGGCAGTTCCGGTCACCGGTCAGTTCGACGCCGGTGTTCCGATTTCCTTCTGCTCTCCCGTTTCGATGGCGTTCGTCTGCAGCCGCCCCCGTCCCCCGCAGGAGTCGCGCACGACAAGCCGGCAGGGCAGACGGCGCAGACCTGGGGCGACCGGCTCTCCGTCCGCCAGGGCGCGGATCAGCCGCCCGGCCTCGCGGCCGAGCTCGCGCAGGTTCATATCGACCGTGGTCAATGGAGGCCGCGTGACGGCGGCGACGATTTCCCAGTTGTCGAAGCCGACGACCGACACCTCGGCGGGCACCCGGATGCCGCGTTCGCGCAACGCGTCGATCACACCGCGCGCGATCTGGTCGTTGCCGCAGAAGATGCCGTCGGGCGAGGCGTCGGCGCCGGACCAGAGCGCGGCCACGGCCTCGTGGCCCCAGGCCTCGCTCCAGCTGCCGTGAAGGACAGGCGCGTCAGGACCGGCGATGCTTCGGAAGGCCGCCGCGCGGTCGACGACCGAGGCGAAGTCCAGCGGCCCGGTCACATGGACCAGACGCCGGCGCCCCAGCTTCTCCAGCCAGGCGACCGCCTCGCGCGCCCCCTGGGCGTCGTCGGACACCAGGCTGACGGCATCGTCGGGACCGGCGGTGAAGACGTGCACCACCGGGATCGCAACGTCCGAAAGATCGATCGGCAGCGGGCGGTCGATGCGCTTGCCGGTCAGCACGATCCCGTCCACCTGCTTGTCCAGCATCGCGTCGAGATGGACTTGGCCCGCCTCGGCATCGTAGCCGATATTGCTCATGAAGACCGAGATGCCGTCATCGACCAGTGCCTCGGCGAGACCCGCCATGACGGGCATCGTGAAGCGGCCGTAGCTGTCATTGGTCAGAAGGCCGACGGTCATGCTGCGCTGGCTACTCAGTGCACGCGCCATGACATTGGGCCGGAAACCCATCTCCTCGGCGACACGCTTCACACGGTCGCGGGTCTCGTCGGTCATCCGCCCCGATCCGTTCAGCGCCTTCGACGCGGTCGCCACGCTGACCCCGGCCGCGACGGCGACATCTGAAAGGCGAATGCGAACCGGAACCGTGGCCATGGTCACCTCTTGAGAAAACGTTTTCCCATGATGGGAAACCGATTTCTCAAGACCTGTCAAGGTCAGCCCGTGCTCCACCTTTGTCCCTCCCTGCCGCAGCACCGCAACGCTCAAGCCAGCGACGGATCGCCCCCGCCGTACTTCGCCGAGACCTTCACGAAATCCCCGCCACGGCAGCGTTTGAGATACTCCAGCGCGCGCATCTGGCCGGTCATCTCCAGCGCGTCGCGATAGACCGGGTCATGCCAGCCCTCGATGTCGATCGCCCCGGAATAGCCCGCGAGGCGAAGCTCGGAGATGATGTCGGTCCAGTTCGAATCGCCGAAGCCGGGCGTGCGCATCCAGACGAAATCGTGCTTGCCGAAGATGCCGTGCTCGCGGATCACCTCCCAGCGAACCGTCGCGTCCTTGCCGTGGACGTGGAAGATCTTCGGGCCCCATTTGCGGATCTGCGGGATCGGATCGATGAGATAGACGAGTTGGTGACAGGGCTCCCACTCGAGGCCGACATTGTCGTCGGGCGTCTCGTTGAACATCAGCTCCCAGGCGTCGGGATTGTGGGCGATGTTCCAGTCGCCCGTCGCCCAGTTGCCCTCCATCGCGCAGTTCTCGAAGGCGATCCGGACGCCCTTGTCGGCGGCGCGTTTCGCAAGCTCCGACCACACCTCGCGATAGCGCGGCAGGCTGTCCGTAAGCGGCTTGCCCCGGACCCGCCCGGTGAATCCGGCCACGCAGTTCGCGCCGAAATGGTGCGCGTTGTCGATGCAGTCCTTCCAGCCCTGCAACGTCTCGCGATCCATCGGCTGATCCTCGAGCGGATTGCCGAACATGCCCAGGGTCGAGATGGTGATGTCGCGGTCCCCGATAGCCTCGCGGCAGCGCTTGCCCATCTCCTCGAGATTCTGGCCGTTGGTCGTCTGCCAGAAAAACGGCTCGAAGCTCTCGAACCCCATGTCCGCGATCTCGGCGATGCGAGACGGCGCCTCGCCGACGCCCGAGGCGCTGACCATGGTCCCAATGCGGATCGATGTCGCCGGATCGCTCATGCTGTCTCCTTCGGAATGTCGATGCGTCGCCCGGTCTCGGCGCTCTCGATCGCGGCAAAGACCATGGCGAGGCTGCGGATATTGTCGCTGTTGACCGAAAGCGGATCGCGTCCCGCGGCCCGCGCGGTGACGAAATCGAGGATCACGCCGGCATGGCCCGTTGCCTCGAGGTCCGGAACCTCCGGAAGCGTCACCGGCCGGGTCGGATGGAAGAAGCCCCCCGTGCCCGAGCGCACTTCGCCCGAGATGCCGTCATTGCCGTCCCAGAGCACCGAGCCCTTGGTCCCGATGACCCGCCAGGAACTCTCCCAACTGGTCGGCGCACCCTCTGCGCACCACGAGCCGCGATAGGTAAAGACCGACCCGTCCGCGCAATCGAAGAGCGCGTTGGCGCTGGCGCCGTGGGCAAACCACGACCCGGCGGGATTGCTCTCCTGGCAGAAGACGCGGGACGGCTCGGACGGCAGCAGGAACCGCGCCGCATCGAACGTGTGGATCGCCATGTCGAGCAAGAGCACATGGTCCATCTCTTCCCGGAACCCGCCGAAATGCGGGCCAAGGAAGAAATCGGCGTGAAGCCCGGTGATCGCGCCCAGCTCGCCGCTGTCGATCAGCGCCTTCAGCCGCCGTATGCCGGCAAGATGCCGGCGGTTCTGCACGATCGCGTGCAGCCGCCCGGCCTTGCGGGCGATTTCGAGAAGCTGGCGCGCCTCGTCAAGGCTGTTCGCCATGGGCTTCTCGGAAAGCACGTCGCAGCCATGCGACAGCGCAGTCTCGACCACGCCGCGCCGCGCCGACGGCACCACAAGATCGAAGACGACGTCGGGACGCAGGGCGTCGAGCATCCCGGCAAGATCGCTCCCGGTGATCGCTTCGTCGTGGCCGTATTCGGCGGCGCGGCGCGCGGCCAGCCCCTCGTCGAGGTCGACGAAACCGACCATGTCGATTTGCGACTTCAGCGGCCCGGTATCGCGGATTGCCGACAGCCATCCGTTCGACATCTGACCACAGCCGACCATGACGGCGCGAAGCATCTTGTTCCTCCCTCGGGGTCGGTCTGTTGCCGACTCACCGTAAACGTTTACGACCCTATCGCCGCCGGAGTTTTTGTGTCAAACGATTTTCGGAAACGTTTTCGGGGCCGCTACATGACCGGAATAAAAGCGCTCGCCGCGCATCTGGACCTGTCCATCGGGACGGTCTCACGCGCGTTGAACGCCAAGCCGGACGTCAATGAGCAGACCCGCCTGAGGGTGCTCGAAGCGGCGCGCGAGCTGGGCTACCGGCCCAATCAGTCCGGACGCTCCCTGCGCAACGGCCGCACCAACACGATCGGAATAGTGCTGGAGACCGGCAACGCCAGCACGCTTGGCGGCGACACCTTCTTCATGCATCTGATCGACGCGATGCACGAGACGATCATCGCCAGGGGTCTCGACCTGGTGATCCTGCCCTGCCGCAGCGCGGACGACCCGATCGAGTTTCTGAAACGTCTGGTCAGCCGCCGCGCTGTGGATGCCCTCGTCATCACCGCCACCCGCCGGCAGGACGCGAGGATCGCCCTGCTTGCCGAGCAGGACGTTCCGTTCCTCACCTTGGGGCGCAGCGAGACACCGGGAAGCTACCCCTGGATTGACCTCGACTTCGACGGGGTGGCGCGCGAGTCCATCGCCATTCTGGCGGGGCTCGGGCACAAACGTATCGCCATTGCCGCGGCGCGCCGCGACGTGAACCTCGCCCGGATATTCATAGACGGCTACCGGGCCGGGCTGGCCGAACACGGCCTGCCGTTCGACGAGAGCCTGGTTCTGAGGGCCAGCCCCAGCGAAAACGGCGGACTGCAGGTGGCCGAAGAGCTCTTGGCAATGCCCGACCGTCCCACCGCGGTCATTCTCGGGCAGGAGCTCATGGCGATCGGTGTCTATACGCGCCTCGCGCAGGCCGGTCTTCAGGTGGGACGGGACCTGTCGGTGATCGGCTTTCGCAAGAACGCCCAGCTTCGCTTCCTTCAGCCGACGCTGGCGAGTTTCGATTTCGACATCCGCGCCCTCGGCCAGGCCATCGGAGAAGCCATCGTCTCACTCACCGAGAGCGGGCCCCGGATCGAACCGGCTCACCAGATATGGCCGCTGACCTATGTTCCCGCGGAAAGCGTGGCCTCCCCGAGCGGGCCGTCACGGTGACGAACGCCGAAAATCCGTCTGGCGGAGCTTCGAAACGCCCCCGTGCGCGAGCGCTTTCTGCCGCCCCATCCATCGTCCCCCATTCCGCCTGAACGGGCCACGGCAAGGCAGACCGCTCCCAGACCCGCACGCCCCGGTTGAGCCGCCCGCGGTACTGCGCTATCCCGGCGCCCTCATCGCGTGATCCGGCATCCGAAAGGCCGCCCTTGCCCGACTCTGCCCGTCCGCCGCTTCAGGTCGCCGTCAATATCGACGCCTCCTATGTCGTGCCGTGCGCGGTCATGGTCCACTCCCTCCTGCGCCACGCCTCGGGGCCGGTGGCGCTCCATGTCCTGACGCACGACCTGACCGGGGCCGAAGCGGCGCCGGTCCGCGAGACGGTCGATCTTTTTCCGGGATCGAGCCTGACCATCCACAGGCTCGAGAGTGAGGTCGCTGAGCAGGATTACTCGATCCCCTACATGAGGCCCGTCACCTTCGCCCGGCTGCAGATCCCGCAGCTGATGTCCGGCCGGGTCCTCTATCTCGACGTCGACGCGCTCGTGGCGGGCGACGTCCACGAGATCGCCCGGACCGACCTCGGCGACGCCGTCGCGGCGGCGGTGCGCGACTTCGGCACCGTCGAACAGCTTGCGCGGCTGTCCTCGCGGGACCCGAAGGACACCCGCCGGGCCCGGCGCTTGCGGGCCGCGGCGCAGGAATTCATCGACCGAACGCGCGCCGCGCTCGGACGCGATGACCTTTCGGGCTACTTCAACGCAGGGCTGGTGCTTCTCGATTGCGACCGGATCCGCGCCGAGCCGGACCTGCTGTCCGCGTTCGGCGATGCGGCGGCGGCCTCGAAGCTGCCGCTTCTCGACCAGGACTGGCTGAACATCGTCCTGGCAGGCCGGGTCGCCATCCTGGCGCCGGAATGGAACAGCGTCTGGGGCAACGCGCTCGCGCGGCGCTACCCGTTCACCGGCGCGCTGGCCGAGCGCTACGAGACGTCGCGCCGGGCGCCGCGCTTCATTCACTATGCCGGGCCGCTGAAACCCTGGCAGCCGTTCCGCACCCGGATGGTACGGCGGGGCAACCTCAGGGCATTTCTCGCCTACCGGCTGGCCGAGGCGCGCTGGCGTCGCGATCTCAGGCGCGGCCGGGTCAGGCCCTGAGCCGGATCGGGTCGGCCTCGGCGACGAGGTCGGCGAGTCTCCGGTCTGTTTGCGTGCAGCGTCCGTCCACCTCGCGGAACAGCGCCATGTCGCGATAGGCGTCCTTGTCCGCCCCGCAGGCATCGCCCCGGTCCATCTTGACCGAGCGCCAGAATTCCTCGCTCTGCGTCATGTAATGGTTGATCTGGAAGGTCTCGTTGGCCGACAGCGTCCGGCTCGACGAGGCGCCGCTGACCTTGTGGATGCCAAGCTGCCGGACGTTGCGCACCGCGTCGGTCCGAACCGCCCACTTGGTCGAGACATGTGCCGCAGGGACCGGGTCGCTCAGGACGAGTTCGCGCCGCAGGCTCGCCGGATGCGCCACCCGCCCGCCGCAGCCGAAGACCCGCCAGTTGCAGTAGATCACGTCGGTGCCCTCGAAATCGGCATCCAGAACCTCGGCCAGCGGCCGCCCGTCCTTGACGAACCAGAACTCGTCGGCGTCGGCCGCGATCAGCCAGCGGAAGCGGCTGCGGATCGCGTACTGGCGGAAGACCCGGCCATAATGCCTTTTCTGGCGGTAGGGCTCGGGCATCGACACCAGAGTCGCAACCCCGCGCTCGACCCAGGGCAGGACCCGGTCCACGGTCGCGTCGGTGCTGGCGTTGTCGATGACGAAGACATGCTCGGCGCCCTGCCAGAGGTAATGGTCGATCCATTCGTCGACCACCCGCGCCTCGTTCTTCATCTGGACCATGACGGCGAGCGGATGGCGGTCGTCCGCTCGCGCCGCGCGGCGGGCGTGCCGGCGCTCGAGCCGGTCCCGGTTCAGCCGGTGCAGCGCTTCGTTGATGCGTTTCAGGGGTGCTGCCATCACCATGCTCCCGCAGTTCGTTCGCCCATCAAGCATGCCGACCGGCCCAAGTCACCGTTCCGGCAGCCTGCGGCAAGGCTCTGCCATGCCTTTTGCCAAAGGTTCGGGCACAGCGCTGATTTTCCATCCGATTCAACCAGTAAGGGTAATATAGCGCGCCGTCGGCCACAACCCGCGCAGGCGCGTGACGCAGCGGCGTTCGGCACCGGGTGGCGCCCGGCGCGCGGCAGGAGTAGAAGGCGCCGACCAGGCTTGACGGCAGATATCGTGCGGCATCCAGGCGCAAGGACCCCGGGGACGGCAGGGAACGGCAGCCAGCCGCGCGCGTCGGCATGAGTTTCGTCTTCTTCGTCAACGGCGCCGTGCTGATCGCCGAGGCGCTGGCCATGGCGCTCATGGCGCTGATCTTCCCGGACACCCGCGATGCCTTTCTCGAGGCGGCCCTGCTCGTGGGACTCACCGGGTTCCTCCTCTGCATCTCTACCTCGCGCGACCTCTCGGGCTTTCGCCGGCTGCACGGGTTCCTCCTGACCTCGTCGGTCTGGCTGGTCGCGGCGGCGGCCGGCGGGCTGCCGCTCTGGCTCTGGGGCATGGCCGAGGTCGATGCGTTCTTCGAGGCGATCTCGGGCATCACCACCACCGGCTCGACGGTGATGACCGGGCTCGACACCACCCCGCACGGCATCCTGATGTGGCGCGCCCTCCTGCAATGGGCCGGCGGCGTCGGCTTCATCGTCACCGGCATGGCGCTTCTGCCGATGCTGCGGGTGGGGGGCATGCAGCTCTTCCGCACCGAAAGCTCGGACAAGGGCGACAAGGAACTGGCCAGCGCCGCCCGCTTCGCCTCGGCGACGCTCTGGATCTACCTCTCGCTCACGTTGATCTGCGCCGCCACCTACCGGTTCGGCGGCATGACGCTTTTCGAAGCCGTCGCCCACGCGCTGACGACGCTCTCGACCGGCGGCTATTCCACCTCGGACGGATCGTTCGGCCATTTCCAAAGCGCCTTCCTGCAATGGTCGGGGACGCTTTTCATGCTGGCCGGCTGCCTGCCCTTCGCCTGGTACATCCGGGTCATCAACCGCGGCATCTTTCACAGCGAACAGGTGCAGGCGCTGCTGGTCGGGCTTCTGGTCGCCATCGCCGGACTGACGGCCTTGCGCCTCGCCACGTCGACCGAGCCGTTCGAGAAGGCCCTGCGCGAGGTCGCCTTCAACGTCGTCTCGGTCGTCTCGACCACCGGCTATGCCACGGCCGACTACCTGACCTGGGGTCCGGCGGCGATCACGCTTTTCTTCCTGCTGACCGCCTTCGGCGGCTGCACCGGTTCGACCGCGGGCGGCGTCAAGACGATGCGCTGGATCATGCTCTGGCGCTTTCTCACGGCGCGCATCCGGGCCCAGCACTCGCCGCATTCGGTCCAGACCGTGCGCTACGAGAACCGCCCGGTCGCCTTCGACGAGATGGCGGGAGTCATCGCGTTCTTCTCGGTCTTCTTCCTCAGCTTCACCCTTCTGTCGCTGGCGCTGGCGCTGGTCGGGCTCGACTTCCAGACCGCGATCTCGGGAGCGCTGACCAGCCTGTGCAACGTCGGCCCCGGCGTCGGCACGATCATCGGGCCGGCCGGAAATTTCGCCACGCTCAGCGATCCGGTGAAGTGGATCCTGAGCTTCGGCATGTATCTCGGCAGGCTCGAACTCCTGACGGTTTTCGTCCTCTTCATCCCCGCCTTCTGGCGCGAGATCGCGTAACACTTGCGCTTCCGCCCAATTTTCGTCGATCTTTCAATGTAGTCGCTTCGATCAGGTACAGGTGCGAGGAACCAGCCCATGAGCACGACCGCGGACGTCCAGACCGCCGCACCGGCGGCACCCGACGGCGGGCGCAGCATTGTCAGCCCGCTGGTGGATTTCCTGCTTCTGGGCGGCCTTTCGCTGATCCTGCTGCCGATGGCGCTCACAATGCCGGTGACGGCGGTTCCGCTGGTGGCCTTCACCGCGCTGATGCTGGCCGACGTGGTCAACCACCCGCATTTCGCGGCCTCCTACCAGATCTTCTACCGCAACTACCGCGAGAAGGCCTTCGGCACGACGCTGCCGCCCGGCCTGCGCAACCGCTACATCTTCGCCGGGATCGCGGTGCCGATCCTGCTCGTCGCCTTCTTCGCCCTCAGCTTCGTTGTGAAGAGCCCGATGATGCTCGGCCTGACGGCGAACGCGCTGATGTTCCTCGTCGGCTGGCACTACAACAAGCAGGGCTACGGCATGCTGATGGTCGATGCCGCCTTCAAGAAGCGGTTCTTCAACGACCGCGAGAAGAAGATCCTGCTCGCCAATGCCTATGTCTGCTGGTTCATCTTCTGGCTCACCGCGAACTACTACGCGTACGAGCTGAACATGTTCGGCATCATCTACTACGCGCTGCCGGTTCCGGTGTGGCTGCTCTACGTGGTCGGCGCGGCGGCGGCGGTGACGTCGCTGATGGCGGCCTCGGTCTTCATCCGGCGCATGACGCCCGGGGCGAAGCCGCTGCCGATCATCGGCGTCGGCATCTACATCCTGACGATCTATTACTGGTCGGTCGTCTTCTTCAGCCCGGTCGCGCTCTTCTTCGTGCCGGCCTTCCACTCGCTGCAGTATCTCTTCATCGTCTGGCGCTTCGAATCGAACCGCGCCCGGATGGAGGAGCGCGAGGCCCCGGCGAAATGGCCGGTCGCCCGCTTCGCCGTCGTCGCCATCATCCTCGGCCTCGCCGGCTTCTGGTGGCTGCCGCGGCTCTTCGACCGGGTGGTGAGCTACGACAGCGCCTTCGGGGCCGAGGCCTTCATGTTCATGTTCTGGATCTTCATCAACATCCACCACTACTTCATGGACAACGTCATGTGGCGCCGCGAGAACCCGGACACCGCGCGCTTCCTCTTCGGCGCCAAGCCCAAGCCGGCCGAACCGGCACCTGTAGCCGCCGAGTAGCGCGGGCCCTCTTGTTACCTACACGAAAAAAATTTATGTGTAGGTAAGATGGAGGTGCCGGAGTGGCCGAGACCTACCCGCTTGCCCTGCAGACGGCCTATCGCGACCTGCTCGACCGGCAGTTGCGCCGGCCTCGGCCGGATTATCCGGGAAGCATCCTGAAGATCCAGAACAAGGGCAGCGCCTACTGGGTCGCCCGCCAGCGCGTGGGCGATGCTGTGACCGAGCGGCGGATCGGCCCGGACAACGAGGCGACGCGCAACCGTCTCGATGCGATACGAGCCGGAGCCGAGGCGGCCGCCGCGTGGGACCGCGACATGGCCGCCCTCGTGGCACAGCTCAGGGCCGCGCGGATGCCGGTGCCGACGCCCGGGACCGGCAAGCTGCTGAACGCGCTGGCGCGGGCGGGCTACTTCGCGAGCGGCGGCGTTCTTGCCGGCACCCACGCCTACGGGCTCTACGGCCTGGAACTCGGCCAGCGGCTCGACACCAGCCTGGCGCTCACCGAGGACGTCGATATCGCCGCGACCCGCGCCGTCCGCATCATTGCCGACCGCGAGACCAGCCTTGCCAGCTCGCTTGAAGGGATCGGCCTTGTGCCGGTGGCCGGTCCCAGCGAGGCGCACCCGGTCCGCTGGCAGACGTCGGACAATGTCACGCTCGACCTTCTGACCCCGCTCCGGCGCGGCGGGCGCCCCGTCGTGAGGCACGAGGGGCTTGGCGTCTGGGCGCAGGCGCTGCCGTTCCTCGACTTCTCACTCAAGGACCCGATCGACGCCGTGGCGCTCTATCGCGAGGGTATCCTCGTCCGCATCCCGTCCCCCGAACGCTATGCCGTCCACAAGCTGATCGTCGCCTCGGCACGCACCGGAACGCACCGGGCAAAGGTCGAAAAGGACCTCGCCCAGGCCGCTGCGCTGATCGGCGCGCTCGCCGAGGCGCGGCCCTACGAGTTGATGCAGGTGCTTGGAGAGGCGAAGGACTCGGGTCCGAAATGGAAAGCCGCAATCGACGCTTCGCTGACGCGGAAACCCGACATCGCGCGGGCGATAGACAGCCTGGCCTGACGCAAGGCGTCCGCGCCTTTGCCCAAAGCTGCAACGGAAGGACAGTGTCGCCCCGGCCGGGTGCGCGCCGAAGGCGCGGGGCCGGGTGCGTTCGCTACCCCTCCACGGCCGCGACAGCCTCGGCGATGGTCGGATAGACCTGCACCCGGGGCGAGGCCACACCGTGCGCGGCAAGGACCGGGGCGAGCGACGGCGAAAGACCGGTCAGCACCAGCCGCACGCCCTGCCGTTCGGCCTTGCGCGCCAGAAGCTCCATCGCCCGCGCGCCGGTGGAATCGACGAACGGCACCTCCTCGAAATCGACGATGAAGGCGCGGTGGCGGTCGGCGATCCGTTCCAGCACGCTGCCCACCGTCGCCGCCGAGGCAAAGAAGAAGGCACCCTTCACCCGGTAGACGACGAAGTCCGGATTGGTGGCCAGCGTCAGGTCGCGCTCCTCGTGCAGGGTCTCGACGCCCGCCGCCTCGCTCATCCGCTTGATGAAGAGAAGCGCGCCGAAGGCGATACCGACGACGATGGCCTCGGTCAGGTCACGGAAGACGGTCAAAAGGAACACCGCCGCGACCACCACCGCGTCCGCGCGGGACGAGCGCAGAAGGACCAGCATCGCCTGCCGCTCCATCATGCCCCAGGCGACGACCGCCAGAACCCCTGCCAGCGCGGCCAGCGGGATATACCCGACCAGAGGTGCCGCGATCAGCATGAACAGCAGCAGCGTCGCGGAATGGATCATCCCCGAGAAGGGCGAGCGCGCCCCGGCGCGCACGTTCGTCGCCGTCCGCGCGATGGTACCGGTGACCGGCATGCCGCCGAACAGCGCCGAGGCGACATTCGCCGCGCCCTGCCCCACCAGCTCGACGTTCGAGCGGTGGTGGCGGTCGGTCATGCCGTCGGCGACCACTGCCGACAAAAGCGACTCGATGGCGCCGAGCAGCGTGAAGGACAGCGCGTAGGGCAGCGCGGCCGTGAGCATCGGAACGCTGATCTCCGGCAGCCCCGGCCAGCCGATGCT
>JBNLCA010000103.1:0-4226 GCA_050303575.1 Paracoccaceae bacterium | reverse complement strand
TGGTGCTCGGCGGCCCAGAAGCCCCGCGTCGGATCGTCCGACTTGACACCCATCGCCACACCTACGAACCGCTGGGCCAGCTGGAACTGGAGTTCTGGCACCCGGAGGCGAACGAGCAGCTTTGGCTGGTGAAGTCAGACGACCGAATCCAGGCTCTCTCACTGGCAACGCTTTTCGAGGAGACGCCGCATTTCTCGGAAAGCTGGGGCGTTACCATTCGGGAGCCTGTCCAGATGCTGGGGTTCGTCCACACCGACAAGTTCGTAGGCTGGTACCTTCAGCGCCGCACCGGCCTCCAGCAATACGGGCTGATCGAATACTGGTCCGCTCCGACGGCAACGCTGGCGTTCTCGACTTTTCTCGTCCTGCCGCCGGAAGGCGAGCGGCAGGGAGTGATGAATGTCTACACCCAGCCGAGCGGTCTGGCCGACCGGCTGTATCCGGTCGATGCGCTGCAATCGGCTACGCAGCCGCATGTTCCGATGCGACTTTACAGCTGGGAAGCCGAGACACAGGCGCGGTCGCAGTTCTTTCACTTCCTGCAAGCGCTGGATCACCCGGCGCCGGTTCGGGTCTATGGCAACGGCCCGATCTGTACCGAAGAACCCGGCCGCACGGTTGCGGTGGCCCGGCTGGTACACCGGTCCCGCAACAGCAGACTCTCGCTGGAGGGAACCGGCTGGCTGTCGTCCGACCGGCTGCCGGACGACAGCCACTGGGCGGTGATCGACACGGCGCATCGGATCCTGCTTGTGGATCCGGCGCGGCGGCGGATCGCCGTGACGGCCTGACAGGTACGTCCGCGCTACCGCGATCCGAGGTGAGCTGACGCGCGCGGTGAAGGTGCCGGGCTTCGCCGAGACGTCGCCCTCACCAATACCGTCACCCGACGGCGCACCGGCGTCACATCAGGCTCTGGATGTTGATACCGAACGTGATGGCGCCGATCAGTTTCCCGGTCGCCGGATCCGATATCGGCAGCGATGCCTGGGTCTGGTAGAAACCGGTGCTATCGTCGAACTCGACCTCGCTGATATGGACCGATCCTGACCCCGAACCGTCGCCGTAGGTTTCCTGCCATTTGGCTTCGTCACCCTGCCAGTAGTCGGACGTCTCGACGCTCTGCGCGACGTTCAGACCCCGGTTATCCATCACGAACACCTCGGTCACGAATCCGGCGGTTGCTTCCTGACGCACGCGCAGCCATTCCGAGACGTCACCACCGAGCAGCCGGGTAATGAGCTCGCCGCCGCCGTTCGCGGCCTCGGCCCGCCACTCCTTGTCGAGCGTGTCGATGTCGTCCTGGGTCAGCGCGGAGTGCCGTGCATTCTGAGCGTTGATCGCCGCGACCAGGTCGGGGTTGGTGATCCAAGTCGAGAGCTCGCTCTCCACATAGGCCTGGAGTGGCACGCGGTAGACGCCCTCGCTGCCCGGCGAGGACAGCATGTAAAGCGTCGTGATGTTGTTGATCGCCACCGACAGCGTCGCGGCGACATCGGCGGCGCTCTCCACCATCTCGGAGGTGACGGGCTTTCCGCTGATCGCATCGTCGAACAGGGCCTTGTTCTCGGACCAGAGCTCGTAGGTCTTCGCCAGGCTCGATCTGACCGCATCGTTCCGCGGCGGACTGATGCCCGCCGCCGTGAAGCCGTCCCGCAGCGCCAGAAGCGAGGCGTCGAAAAGCTGGACCGCTTCCTTCAGGTCGGCGATTACGGCCGCGTCAGTCGTTCCCTTTGAAAGTTCGCAGGACGCCGTCACCACGCGCGAGATGAGCATTCGCTGCCTGGCGATGTAGTCCAGTGCGATCGCATCGACCTGCAAAAGCTCGAGCGGATTCGAGTAGTGGCCGGAAATCTTGGTTGTCAGCAGGACGGCCTTCTCCTGAAGATCGCGATACGTCGCCCCGATCACCGCGACGTCCGCGTCGGTCGCGGTCCCGGCCAGTTGCTTGTCGATGGAGGCCCTGATGGGCGACCACGCCGAGGACACGGCCTCGATCCCTCGCAGGTTGTCCGACCGTTCTTCCGCCGAGGGGATACCCAGCGCGGCACTGCCGTCGCGCAGGCCGGAAAGGATCGTGTCGAAGTCGTGCGCCAGGAATGCAAGATCGGCCTTGGCGGTGTCGGTTCCGATTCCGGCGTTGAGGCGGCAACTGGCCGAGGCGACTGCCTCGCTCAGGGACCTCAGGGCCGCGGCGCGGTTCACGCGCGCCTTTGCACCGTCGTAAAGGTCGTCCTGAGCAAGAAGCGGCGCCGTGGCCGCGAGCAGCGCGCCGATGCCGGCGGCAAGCCAGAGAGGATACCGTCCCGGTCGCGCCGAAGCGAGGCGGGTGGCAGCATGAAAGTCAAGGAGTCCAGGCATCTCGATATTTCCCATATCAGAGCGTCATCGACGGCGGGGTGCGCCACGCAGCGTTGTGTTTCGAAGCGGGGACGATGGACCAGCTGGCCTCCGGACCCGCTTCCGTGGCATGCCCTACCGGACGGCAGAACAAGCGGTGCGGAAGGGGTCAGCCTTCGGCAATCTTGTCGATCCAGACTTCGACCCTGCGGTTGATGCTGCGTCCCGTTTCCGTGATGTTGCACGCCACGGGAGCGATCTCGCCGTATCCGCTCGAGGACAGCTCGATGCCGTCCAGCCGCGACCCTGCATAGGTCCGCAGTTCCTGTACGGCTTGGCGGGCACGTTCCTCGCTGAGACGTCGGTTCGACTCGAATTCGCCGATGTCGTCGGTGAAGCCGACCATCATGACCCGCGTTCCGTCCGGCATCTTCTCGAGATAGCTGGTCAGCCGCTCCATATCGATCCGCGCGCGCTCGTCCAGGCTCGATGATCCAAGCCGGAACCGGAAGGTCGTCGAAAGCCGGTTGAACTGGATCATCTGCGCCAGGAATTCGCGGATGACGTTGCCTTCGAACGCGTCGACATCGGTGGTCAAAAGCTGGGTGGCCCGGACGTCGTCGAGCGACTGGTTGCGCCGCTCAATTCCGAGGTCGATGAAGCCGGCCTTGGCAATCACCCCGTCGGCCGACTCGGACTGCGTGAAGTTCAGGAAGTCCTGCGTCACCTGGTCGGCGGACTGGGTGGTGTAGAGATAGAGGCGACGTTGGAGGGCGTACTCCTCGGTCTTGGCCGAGAACGAGTCGGCCATCATCGTGATGTTGCACTCGTTGACCAGGCTCAGCGGCTTGGCGCCGCGCTGGAACGCGTAACCCACGAAGCCGATCGCGTTCGGGTCGTCATTGACCGCCGCCGCGACGGACGAGTTGTCCTCGGCCGCGATGTAGCCGGCGGGCCGCTGCGGCGCGATCCCTCCGAACACGATCGTGTCGAAGACCGCGCTCGTATCCGACCCGTCCTGGGGCGCGACCACCCTGATGGGCGCGTCGTCCAGACCAAGCTGGCTCCAGTTCGTGTATTCGCCCGAGTAGATCTTCCGCAGGTCGTCCATCGAGATCGAACGAAGGCGGTTCAGCGGGTTGACGATGATCACGAGGCTGTCGGCGGCGATGATGCGCTCCTGCGTCGGGCTGATCATGTTGCCGGCACCCGCATCGCGGAGGGCGCGCGCTTCGTCGGGCCGGATTCTCCGCGACGAAAGGCCGACCGAGGCTTGCTTGCTCATCAGCGCCGCGAAGGCGGCGTCCGAGCTTGTCGAGGACACGAGGTAAGTCCCGATCTCGTCGCCGAAGCCGCTTTCGCCCACCAGGCTGGCCAGGAACTGGCCGTCGACCTGCGTGTTGCTGATCGTTGCCTCGGCGTCGAGGAAACCGGCATAGCCGCTCATCAGAAGCGGCATCACACCTTCGGCCAGTTCCTCGGAGCCGACCATCGCGACATCCGCCTCCGCCGTTTCGAAGACGGGGCACGACTCGCCTTCGCAGCGCACGCGGCTCGCCGCGACGCGCAACTCTCCAAGGGCAGTGCGGATGACGTAGCTGTCGTTCGAATATTCGACCAGCTCGCCGACGAGATTGACGGTGCCGTCCGCGGATTTCAGCGCCACTTCGCCGGCGTTGGCTGCCTGTGGACCCAGAGCCGTCGCAAGGACGGCCGCGACCCCAACAATCGAACAGGTGAAGAAGTTCTTGACAGGTATCACTCGTACTCTCCTCCGACAGTAGGCCCGAACCGGAGAACTGGCCGGACCCACAAACACGCCGTTACCCGCGGTCTCCACCCAGCCGCATCTTTGGAGGGGGTACCGCACTGTTCTTAAATGGCTG
>JBNLCA010000102.1:0-10474 GCA_050303575.1 Paracoccaceae bacterium | reverse complement strand
GTGCGCACGCCGTGGATCGCCTCGGCGAGCGCGCCGTTGGTGATCGAATTCGCCTCGTGCGCGGCCATGAAGGCCGACCGCGCCCTCGCGATCCAGAAGATCCGCACGACGAAGAGAAGCGGCAACGTGATCAGCACCATCGCGGCAAGCTGCCAGTCGAGCCACAGCATCACCCCGACGATCCCGATCAGAAGCGCGATGTCGCCCACCGAGATGATCGAGGTCTCAAGGAACTCCTGCATCGAGTTCACGTCGCCCTGGAGCCGGCTCATCAGCCGGCCGACCTCGGTCTTGTCCATGAAGGACAGCGACACGCGCTGCAAATGGTCGAACATCTTGCGGCGGATGTCGAAGAGCACGTTCTCGGCCATTCTGCCGGTGACGCTTTCCTGCACCCGCGAGGCGACGTAGTTGACGAAGATCGCCACGGCAAAAAGGCCGACGATGCCGTAGAGCGTCGCCCGAGACGCGCCCGGCGCCATGCCGTGGTCGATGGCGTAGCGGATGAGAAGCGGGATCGTCAGCTGCGCCAGAGTGAAGACGAGGACCGCGAAGACGGCGATGACGACCTGCTGCCGGTAAGGTGTGACGAAGGCCCAGATCCGGCGCACCACCTTGCCGTCGTAGACGCGGCCGAAGATCTGTTCCTCGATCCGGTCAGACCCCACCACGGCCTTCAGGCGCGGCGTACTCTCGTCGGTGCGCCGGTCGCGCGGATCGCCCGACTGGGGGCTCATGCGCCGCCCTCCTCGTCAAGCACGTCGCCCTCGGGCCGCATCTGCAGGTCGTGGAGCGCGCGGTAGCGGCCGCCCAGCGCGAGCAGTTCCTCGTGGGTGCCGGCCTCGACCACCCTTCCCTCGTCGAGGAAGAGGATGCGGTCGGCATGCATCAGGCTCGCCAGCCGATGGGCGATGATCAGCGTCACCCGGTCCTTAGCGTAGGTCTTCAGCGCGGCGCGGATGCGGCTTTCAGTGCCCGCGTCGATGGCGGCGGTCGAATCGTCGAAGATCAGAACGGCGGGCTCGGTCATCAGCGTCCGCGCGATGGAAAGCCTCTGGCGCTGGCCGCCCGAAAGCGAGACGCCCCGCTCGCCCACCACGGTGCCGTACTGGCGCGGCAGGCCGAGGACATAGTCGTGGAGCTGCGCCGACTCGGCGACCCGGCGAATGCCGCGATCCTCGGTCAAGGGCACCGCGTAGGCGATGTTGTTCTCGATCGATGTGGTGAAGAGGAAACTGTCCTGCTGGACCACCGCAACCGCCCGCCGCACCGAGGCGAGCGTGACCTCGCGAATGTCCTGACCGTCGATGGTGATCGCCCCTTCGGTAACGTCGTGGAAGCGCGGCACCAGGTGCGCGAGCGTGGTCTTGCCCGAGCCCGGCCGGCCAACGATGCCGATCGTCTCGCCACGCCGCGCCTCGAAGCTGACATCTTCAAGCGCCATCCGCCTCGCGCCCGCGTAGCCGAAGCCGACATTTTCGAACTTCAGCGTACCCTCGGTAATCTCGAGATCCCTGGCGCCGGGCGCGTCGGCGATTTCCACCGGCATCTCGAGGAGCAGCAGAAGCCGGGCCCCGCAGGTCGAGGCGCGGGCATAGGCGTTGACCATGAGGCCGAGCTGCCGGACCGGCATCTGCAGGATCGTCATGAAGGTCAGGAACGTCGCCAGCGTGCCGACGGTCATGTCGCCCGACGCCACCCGCTCGCCCCCGACCAGCAGCACCAACCCCATCGCCGCGAAGAAGGCGAAGGTCATCGCCGAGGTGCTGCGGACGCGCACCTCGATCCGTTCGTGGCTCATTTCCAGAGCGGTCTTCGAGGCGGCGTCGAACTTGGCCATCTCGTGCGGCGCGGCGGCGAAGGCGCGGACGACACGGATACCGGCGAGGTTCTCCTCCATCACCTGGCTCAGGATGCCGAGCTTTTCCTGCAGCGCCAGCCAGGTGCGGCGCAGCGTCAGTTGCATGACGCTGCTGCGCCAGGCGGCGAAGGGCACGAAGGAAAGCGCCAGAAGCCCCATCACGACATCGGTGCGCAACAGCATGAAGGCGCCGAGCCCGATCAGAAGGGTCAGGAGCACGGTGCGCAGAAGCGCCGTCGAGAAGTACATCCGCACCCCTTCGAGATCGAGCATCCCCACGGTGATGAGGTCGCCCGAATGGGTGCGGTCGTGGAACGAATAGGGTAGCCGCTGGATCTTGTCGTAGATCGCCTTGCGCAGATCCTGCGCCATCGCGTGGCCGACCGATTCCGCCGTGTAGTTCTGGACGAGCGTGAAGACGCCGCGCAGCACGCTCGCCACCAGCAGCATCAGGGCCACCCTGACCAAGGGCGCTGTCGCCGCGCCCTCGTCGACCATGCTCTGCGTCAGGTCGACGGCGCGGCCCAGGATGACCGGGATCGAAAGCTGCATCGCCACCGCCGCGACGGTCGCCGCCATCGCCAGGCCGGCGCGGACCCAGTAGCGGAAGGCTAGCCGCGTCACCCAGGCAAGCGCGTTCAGCCCGCGCTCGCGGCCCACCGCCTCGGTCCGGCGGAAGATGCGCCGCCCGTCCTCGGCGGCGGGGTTCGTGTTCGTCATTGCCATCGGGTCGTTGCCGCAGCCGGTCCGCCGCGATCTCCAGAGTTCGTGTCGTGCGTTGCCGGGATCGGCTCATCGCGCCGCCGGACGCCGCCTGGGCGGTCCGTCGGCCGGGACACACCCCGGCGAGACTTGCGGAAATGCCCCCGGCGCGCGCCGCTCTTGGTCTGACCTAAAACGGCCAGAACGGCAAGTCGATCCCAAGGTCGATCTCGCCGAATGTGGCGCGAAGTGCCGCATGGCGCACCCTTACGCGCGGCAGATAAATCTGATATTTCGGCAAAGTGCGCAGGTTCCGCCGGAGGAAGCGTATGGCGACCCGCAGAAAGACGGATCAGGACAGGTCGAGGCCCGTAGGAAGGCTGGGCGAGGTCGCCTATCGGCGCATCCTCGACACGATCTTTCGCGGGCGCATCAAGCCCGGCGCCTTCATGTCCCAGGCCGAACTCGTCGAGCTTCTCGGCGTGCCGGTGGCGCCGTTGCGCGATGCGCTCAAGCTGCTCGAATCCGAGGGCGTCGTGCTGGTCGAGCCGCGCTCGGGCATCCGCTTCGTCAAGCCGGACCTGCCGCTCATCCGCTCGACCTACCAGTTCCGCACCATTCTCGAACGCGCCGGAGCGGCGGCCTACGCCCAGACCGCTGATGCGGGCGAGCTTGACGCGATCGAGGCGCGGCACCTCGCGTTCCTCGAACGGATTCGCCGCGACCGTGAGGCCATGCCCGCCGACGAGGAACTCGAAGCGCTCGAGATCGGGCTGCACCAGCCTGTCATGGCCAGCCTTGCCAACCCGCTGATCGACGCCACCCACAAGCGGCTCTACACGCTCGTCCGCCTGACCCGCCTCGATCACAAGATGACGATGCCGCTTGTCCGAACAGTCCTGCGCGAGCACCTCGACATCATCGAAGCCCTGAAGGCACGCGATCCGGACCGGGCGGCCCTGGCGATGCAGGATCACATGACCGCGTCGCTCCAGCGCGGGCTGAGGCTTTTCCCCGGCTTCTAGCGGCCGGCCCGCGCGCCTACGAGAAGCGGATGCGCACCATCAGGCCGGGGCCGGCGTCCAGGAGCTCGACCTTCGCGCCGTGGAGCTCGGCCACCGCCTTGACGAGGCTGAGCCCGAGCCCCGAACCTTCGGTCGTCCGGCTCTTGTCCAGCCGGTAGAAGCGCGACGTCACCTTCTGCCGTTCGGCCGCGGGGATGCCCGGGCCGTTGTCCGCGACCCAGAGCGCCGGGCGCGGGCCGGCGGCGACGCCAATGCGGACGGTGGTGCCGGTGGGGCAATGGCGAATGGCGTTCTCGACCAGGTTCACGACGGCCTGGGTCAGAAGCTCGCGGTCGCCGCGGACAGCGACCGGCGCCGCCGGCAGGTCGACCGTCAGCTCCATCCCGGCATCCTCGGCCACACCCTGGTAAATGTCGCGCACGTTGCCCGCGATCTCGACAAGGTCGAGGTCACGGAACCGGTCCTTGCGGGCCCCCGCCTCGATCTGCGCGATCCTCAGAAGCGCCGAGAAGGTCTCGTTCAGCGCCCGCGCCTCGGTCAGCGCTGCTTCCAGTTCCGGGTCGGGCGCACGCTCCAGCGCCGCCGAAAGCCGCAGGTTCAGCCGGTTGAGCGGCGTCCTCAGGTCATGCGCGATGTCGGTCGTCACCTGCTGCATCCCCTCGACCATCGCCTTCAGACGGTCGAGCGTTGCGTTGATCCCCTCGCTCAGCAGATCGAGGTCGTCCTGCCGCGACGACACCGGGATGCGCGCGCCAAGATCGCCGGCCGCGACCTTCGCGATCGTCCGCTCGAAATCCATCTGGCGGGCATGAACCTGCCCGCCGACGACATAGCCCAGCAAGAGCGCGATCAGAGCCGAGGCAACCGCCGCCCAGGCAAGCGCCCGGTTCGTCGTCTCGCGCACCGCGGTGACGCTGTCGTTCGAAAGCCCGACCGACAGGCGCAGCGGCCCGACCGGCCCGGTGAAGAAGCGGTAGGCGCCGACGCGGCTGCCGATGGCGGTGCCGGGAAGATCGACCCAGCCGTCGGGCAGGACCGCGTGGGGCATGTTGCCGCCGATCACCCGGCCCGACTGGTCCGACAGAAGGATCGCCGCGCGCTCGGTCCCCTCCTGCCGGAGGAGCGCCAGGATCGCGTCCTCGAGCCCGAAGATGCCCGAGGTATCGGCCTGGCTCTCGACCACCCCGAAGAGCGCCTGAACCCGTTCGTCCTGAAGGGCCTGCACGCGGGCGACGATGATCTGCCGGGCGATCATGGTGACCGCGCCGAAGGTCAGGATCGCGGCCAGCATGACCGCGACGGCAACGCGGAACGGGGTCGAGCGCCAAAGGCTAACGCGGCGCATGGAGCGAGTAGCCGGCGTTCTTCACGGTATGGATGAGGGCGGTGTCGAACGGCCGGTCGATCTTGGCGCGCAGCCGGCTGACATGGGTCTCGACCACCGAGGTCTTGGGGTCGAAATGAAGGTCCCACACGCGTTCGAGAAGCATGGTGCGGGTGACGATGCGACCTTCGTTACGCATCAGCACCTCGAGAAGGGTGAATTCCTTCGGCAGAAGGTCGATCACCTGGCCGTCCCGCTTCACCATGCGCCGGATGAGGTCCATTTCGAGGTCGAGGACCCGGAGCACCGTCTTTTCGGCCTGCACCGGCGGCCGGCGTGACAGCGCGCCGACCCGAGCCGAGAGCTCGGCAAAGGAGAAGGGCTTGGTCAGGTAGTCGTCGGCCCCGGCCTCGAGGCCCTCGACCCGGTCGTCCACACCGCCGATGGCGGTCAGGAAGAGAAGCGGCACCTTCGAGCCCGCCGCCCGCAGCGCCTTGACCAGCGAGAGGCCGTCGAGCCCCGGCAGCATCCGGTCGACGATGGCGACGTCGTAATCCTCGCGCGTGGCATGGAACAGGCCGTCGCGGCCGTCATCCAGCCGGTCGACGACATGGCCCTGCTCGGCAAGACCGTTGGCGATGTAGGACGCCGTTTCGCGGTCGTCCTCGATCAGAAGAATGCGCAAGGGCCACCTCCGGATGTCGGCGAATGTAATCCCGCACGCAGCCCAAGACAAAGGCCCTGACCTTACAAAGACGTAAGGCTGCCGCGAGGTTGCGGTCAAACGCCGGGTCCAGTCTCGGTCCTGTCGCGGAGGGACGGACGCCCACAAGGCCGCTGTCCCCGCAATGATCCCGTCCTTCCGCGACACCCTGGCGCCGCGCGCGCCGAACCAATGGGGACTGAAATGCGCAACTATCTTGTCCCTGCCTTCATCGCCGCTGCGATGGTCCTCGGCGGAGCGGCAAACGCCGCCGAAGCGTCGGGCACGGTCAATTCCTGGGTCGCCACCACGCACACCCTCACGCTCGAGGATGGGCACGTCTATGTCCTGCCCGCCAGCTTCACCTCCGCGACCGCGTTCACGGCCGGCGAGAAAGTGAAGATCACCTATGACGTGAAGAACGGCGAGAACATGGCCACAGCCGCCGTCATGGCCGGCTGACCTCCGTCCAGGGAGGTGGGGGCGGGCGTACCGGACGCGGTGCGCCCGCCCTTTTTCTGCCCGCCGCCTCCGGTGTAGGCTCGCGCGACAAGGCAGGGGCAGGACATGTCGAAGACACGCACATCCCACACGACCGAATGCCACGTCTGCCACCGCAGCCTGCCGCGGTCGCAGCTGCGCCCCTGGGTCGCCGTCCGCCCCGGCATCGGTTCGCTGATCGAGGCCGAGGCACCGGGCTGGAGCGAGGGCCGGTTCATCTGCGACGAGGATCACGCCCGCTTCCGCCGGCTCTATGTCGAGCGGCTGCTCGAGGCCGAACGGGGTGAGCTCAGCGCGCTCGACCGCCAGGTGCTCGACAGTCTCGACGGCGGCTTCGTCTCGCAGAACCCGGTCGACCTGGCCGAGGACCGCGCCACCTTCGGCGATCGGCTCGCCGACCGGGTGGCCAGCTTCGGCGGCAGCTGGGCCTTCATCCTGTCGTTCGCCCTGGTGCTGGTGGTCTGGATGGCGATCAACGTCGTGGGCGTGATGCGCCGGCCCTTCGACCCCTACCCGTTCATCCTGCTCAATCTCGTTCTCTCGACGCTCGCCGCGATCCAGGCGCCGGTCATCATGATGAGCCAGAAGCGCCAGGAAGCACGCGACCGGCTGCGGGCCGAGAACGACTACCGCGTGAACCTCAAGGCCGAGCTCGAGATCCGCCAGCTGCACGAGAAGATCGACCACCAGCTGGCCCACCAGTGGGAGCGGCTGGCCGAGCTCCAGCAGATCCAGATCGAGATGCTGGAAGACCGGGTGAAGCGGTAGATGTCACCAAAGGTCCAACTACTGCGCCGCTTAGCCTAGAGTTAAGGAGCATAGTCCCAGGCGCCACAGGAGCAGGGTCGAGCGCCGGCCCGTGGGATGGCGCGAGCGATGGCCGAGCGGGCGCGCTTTATGGTGCAGCAAGCCTCCATGCCTCGTGGTTCGCGGGGCAGCGCAAAAGCGCCAGCCCGTCGGGACGGGCCAGCGCTCGGCGCTGCGGCTTCGCCGCGGCCCGGGCCGGGGAAAACCGTTAGCAGGGATAGGAGAATCCCAGGGTAGAACTGGCCACGGGCGAAGGGACCGCCGCCCGTGGCCCGGCCTCGTCAGGCTGCCTTGACCGGCACCCCAACGAAGCGCGCGCTGCCGTCGCGTTCGACCTTGAAGAGAACGGCGCCTCTTCCGTCCTTCTCGGCCATGCTGACCGCTTGGGCAACGTCGTTGACGGTGCGGACCTCCTCCATGTTCACCGCCGTGATGATGTCACCGGGCCTGAGGCCGGTTTCGGCGGCCGAGCCGTCCGGCGCGACGTCGGTGACGAGGATCCCGGCGACGTCGTTCGAAAGGCCGTACTGCATCCGCACATCGGGTGTGATCGCCATCAGGTTCAGCCCCAGGTCGGGCAGGATTTCCGAGCCATCGGCGCTGGCCGGTACGACCTGGGCCTGATCGTCGGCCGGCAGCGCCGCTAGCGTGACGTCAAGCGACATCGTGCTGCCATCGCGCCAGATCTCGAAGCTCTGCGACTGGCCCGGGGCGAGATCGGCGACCCGGCGCGACAGTGCCTTTGCGTCGGCCACCGCGTTGCCGTTCACCGCCAGGATCACGTCGCCCGACCGGATGCCCGCCGCCGCCGCAGGCGTGTCCGGCTGGACCGACGCAACGATCGCACCCTCGGCCTTGTCGAAGCCCATCGCATCGGCGAGGTCTTCCGTCACCGGCTGGATCTGCACACCGAGATAGCCGCGCTCGATCGACCCGTCGGAGATCAGCCGGTCGACGATTGCCTGCGCCTGATCGGACGGGATCGCGAAGCCGACACCGACGTTGCCGTCGTTCGGCGAGAAGATCGCCGCGTTGACGCCGACGACCAGACCCTGCGCATCGAGGAGCGGCCCGCCCGAGTTGCCGTGGTTGATCGCGGCATCGACCTGTATGAAGTCGTCGTAGGGACCGGAATGGATGTCGCGGCCGCGGGCCGAGACGATCCCCGACGTCACCGTCGTTCCGACGCCGAACGGGTTGCCGATGGCAACGATCGGATCACCGATCCTGAGCATGTCCGAGTCGCCCCATGCCACGGTCGGCAGCTCGGTCCCGGCCTCGATCCTGATGACGGCAAGGTCGGTCTTCGCGTCGCGCCCGATCAGCGTGCCGTCATACTCGGTGCCGTCGTCCAGCGTCACCTTGATCGACTTCGCGCCGTCGATGACGTGATTGTTGGTCACGATGTAGCCGTCGGGCGAGACGATGAAGCCCGAGCCCAGCGCCCGCACGGGCTGGGCCCGGCGCGGCATCGTCTGCGGCGGCATCTGTTGCGGCATCTGCTGGCCGAAGGGGCTGTTCTCGCCGAAGAACTGGCGGAAGAAGGGATCCATCGGCATCCCCTGCCCCGGCCCGCCGGGACCGGCCATCATCTGCGGCTGCATGTCGGCGGTCGTAGTGATCGTCACCACCGCCGGTTTCGCCGCCTCGACGATATCGGCGTAGGAATGGAGCATCTGCTCCTGGATCGGCATCGTGCTCTCGGCCCGCGCCGGCGCAAGGAGCGGCCCGGTGACGGTGCTGAGGGCGAAGAGCGCGGCACTCGCCATGAGTACGGTGCGGCCCTTCAGCGTTTGCGGTTGCTTCTTCATGATGTTCCTCTTGACGCTTGGGACAATCGCGCGGGGGACCCGGGCCACCGGGCCGAGGGATGGGTCCCCCGCGCAACCTGACAGTCGACAAGGCGAACATAGCGCCAAAGGAGAAGAATTTAACTTGCAATCCAATAGCTTACAGATTTGTAAGCGGGCCGAAAAGTCAACCTACCCGAACACCCAGACCGAGAGGAGGAGGATCCCGATCAGGCTCAGCCGCGAGCCCGCACCCAGGATCGCCGGGTTCGGCCGCCGCTCGGGCGGAAGGTACTGAAATCCCACGAACAGGATGAGAAGGGCGACCAGCGCCAGCTTGCCCAGGAAGGCCGGCCCCAGCGCCACCGGATCGCCGCCGTAGCGCAGCGCCAGCATCGAGACGCCGGTGACGAGCAGGACCAGAAGCGCAATCTTGCCGGCAAGCGCGAAGCGCCGCATCGCCGCTCCGGCCTCGGCCACGCCGCCCCCGCCCAGCATCCCGGCGAAGACCGGCATCACCAGATTCGTCGCCCCGCCGACCACCAGCGCACCCAGATGCAGCGCCAGCAGGCCCTTGAAAAGTAATTCCACGTCAGTCTCCCGTTTCAGTGACCGTGCAGGGATACGATCTCAAGTCTGATTGAGGTCAACAAGAATTTTCGTAACAAAATCAGCCGCCCGCCGAGGTTTCGCCTTGCGGGAAGACCGATCACGCCGCGCCCCCTTTCCCTTCCCCGCCCCAGCCCCCACTATGGGCTCAAGCAACTCCGAGGACCCAGATGCCCATCGACCGTTCCATCAAGATCGCCCCCTCGATCCTTGCCGCCGACTTCGCCAATTTCGGCGCCGAGTGCGAGGCGGTCGAGGCGCAGGGCGCCGACTGGATCCACATCGACGTGATGGACGGGCATTTCGTGCCGAACCTGACCTTCGGCCCAGCGATGGTGAAGGCGCTGCGTCCCCATGTGAAGACGGTGATGGACGTCCATCTGATGATCGCGCCGGTCGATCCCTACATCGAGGCGTTCGCCGAGGCAGGCGCCGACATCCTGACCGCGCATATCGAGGCCGGCCCGCACATCCACCGCACGCTCCAGGCGATCCGCGCTGCGGGCTGCAAGGCGGGCCTCGCTCTCAATCCCGGCACCGGGCTTTCGGGCGTCGAAAGCCTTCTCGACCTTGCTGACCTTGTCTGCGTCATGACGGTGAACCCGGGCTTCGGAGGCCAGAAGTTCATTGCCAGCCAGATCGCGAAGTTGAAGGCGCTCCGTGCCATGATCGGCGACCGGCCGATCCATATCGAGATCGACGGCGGCGTCGACCCCGCGACCGCCCCGCTCGTCACCCGCGCCGGGGCCGACGTGCTGGTCGCCGGCTCGGCCGTCTTCAAGGGCGGCTCGGTCGGAAACCCCGCCCCCTACGGCGCCAACATCGCCGCCATCCGCAAAGCGACAGGAGGATCATCATGACCACCGCGCCCACCTGCGACTTCGGCTGGAAGCCGGAAGACTTCAGCCTGCCCGCCACTGACGGCAAGTCCTACTCGCTGGCCGACATAGCGGGCCCGCAGGGCACGCTCATCATGTTCATCTGCAACCACTGCCCCTACGTGATCGGCGCGCTCGACCGCATCAAGCGCGACGCGCGCGAGTTGCAGGCGCTTGGCATCGGCGTCGCCGCCATCTGCTCGAACGACGCGACCACCCATCCCGACGACAGCTTCCCGAAGATGAAGGCGCTGGCCGAGCGCGAGCAGTTCCC
>JBNLCA010000101.1:0-5186 GCA_050303575.1 Paracoccaceae bacterium | reverse complement strand
GCGGCTTTCATAAACCGCCTTCAGTCGCCCCGAGGCAAGATCGTCGCCCAGAAGCGTCGAAAGCTCGACATGGAGCCCGTAGCCCTGCCGGGCGGCGGACAGCGCCAGCTCCTCGGTCGGCACCTTGTGGGCCGAGACCGTGTCGGGCTCGACCCCGATGGCGCGCAGCCAGGCGATCTGCTCGGGCCAGCCTTCCTCTATGATCCAGGGCATGTCCGACATCTCGTCGGCTGTCAGGCTCTCGCGGCCTTTGAGAAGGCGCGGCGCGCCGACGATCGTGTAGAACGAGGGCATCAGCTTTTCGACATCGAGGCCCGGCCAGTCGCCGGTGCCGAAGCGGATGGCAAGGTCCATGCGCTCGGCCTTGAGGTCGATGACCCGCTGGTCGGGGATCAGCGAGAGCGGAATGTCCGGGTGTTTCGACCAGAAGCCACCCAGCCGCGGCATCAGCCACTGGGCGGCGAAGGTGGGCGTGATGGTGACGCGCAAGGGTCGGGCGCGCTCGTCCTCGGTCAGTTCGGCGATTGCGGCGGCGATTGTGCCGAAACCTTCCTTCAGGGCGGCGGCAAGGCGCGCGCCCTCGTCGGTCAGCTCCATGCCCCGTCCCTCGCGGAAGATCAGCGGCAATCCCAGATGCGCCTCGAGCGCGCGGACCTGCTGGGCGACGGCGGCGTGGGTGACGTTCAGCTCGCGCGCCGCCGAGGAGAAACCGCCGGTGCGGGCGGCGGCCTCGAAGGCCCTGAGCGCGGTGAGGGACGGAAGGTTCATCTGTAAGTCCAGCTAACAGTCATGCAAGTTTCCTGACTGGCCCCAGCGCCTGTCAATAGCTATCTCATCCTCACCAAGACGACGAAAGGAACATCCCATGTTACAGATTCTTGGCGAAGCGATGCTGATCGCGACCCGCTCGGAGAACAATCTCTACGACCACCGCCGCGATGCGCCCCGGCCGCCCCGCAAGGAGCCCGAGGCGAGGGCATCGGCCCGTCGTGGCTGGCTGAACATCGCCGGGCTCCTGTCCTGATGGGGCACGGCTGTCCGGTCGACACGTTCGAAGACAAGACCGGGGCCGGCGGGCCCGCCCTGCCGGCCCCTCAGAGCATTTTCTTGTATCCCTTGTGCGAGGGCTCGTACCCAAGCCGCTCGTAGAACCGGTGCGCCCGGTCGCGCGTCCGGTGCGTGGTGAGCTGCATCAGCGAACACCCCGCCGCCCGCGCCCGCCCCTCGGCATCTTCCATCAGTCTTGCGCCCAGCCCGGTGCCCCGAAGGTCCGATGCGACACGGACGGATTCGATCTGCGCCCGTCGCGCGGCGCGCATCGACAGCCCCGAGATGAAGACCAGCTGGTAGGTCGCGACGATGCGGCCGTCCAGTTCGCCCACGAAGACGCGGTTCGCAGGTTCGGCCATCATCTGGTCGAAGGCCGCAAGGTAGTCGCCCATGCCCGCGACCTCGCGCTGGGCGCCAAGGCCGTCGTCCTGGAGCATGGCCACGATGGCCGGCACGTCGGCGCGGGTCGCCTCGCGGAAGATCATGCCCTTCGCTCCCACTCTTCGCGCGCCGCCCGGCGGGTCGGGATAGCCGCGCTCTCGTAGGATTCGTTGCGGAAGTAGGACATGTCGCGGCGTGCCATCGGCATCAGTGCACCGTGCACACCGCCATGCGCGAAGGCCCTCATCGCCGCAAGGTCGGTCCATACCGAGAGGGCGAAGTAGGTGCGGCCCTTGCGGAAGATGTCGGCATGGGCGCATCCCTCGGCCGCACGTGCCGCCTTGAGCGCCCGGTAGGTCCCGAGCACGACGCGCGGAAAGACGCGCCAGCCCTTCATCCGCATGCCGCCGATCGAGATGAGATACATCCGGCCCCCTAGCTGCCCGTCGCCGCCGCGATGAAGGCGCGGATCAGGCCCTCGTCCTTGACGCCCGGAGCGGTCTCGACGCCCGAGGCGGTGTCGACCTGCATCGCTCCGGTCAGGCGGATCGCCTCGGCGACGTTGTCGGCCGTCAGGCCGCCGGCCAGCATCCACGGCACCGGCCAGCGCCGGCCGGCGACGAGGCGCCAGTCGAAGGGCAGGCCGTTGCCGCCCGGGATCGGCGATCCCTTCGGCGCCTTGGCGTCGACCAGGAGCTGATCGGCGACGCGGCCATAGTCGGCGAGTTTCGGCAGGTCCTCGGCCGTGGCGATGCCGACCGCCTTCATAACCGGAAGGCCGAACCGGGCGCGGATCTCGGTCACCCGCTCGGGGCTTTCCGAACCGTGCAGCTGGAGCATGTCGAGCGGCACGCGGGTGACGAGCGCCTCGAGGGCGGTATCGTCCATGTCGACGGTCAGGCCGACCTTGGCAACGCCGGGCGGCACGTCGGCCACCAGCGCGGCGGCCTGGTCCAGCGTCACGCTGCGCGGGGATCTGGGGAAGAAGTTGAAGCCCAGGAACGCGGCCCCAGCCTCGACGGCTGCGGCGACATGGGCAGCCTCTTTCAGGCCGCAGATCTTCACCCTGATGTCCATGCAGGCGGGCTTACCCCGCCTTGCGCGGCGCCTCAAGCAGGGCGAGGATCTCGTCCTCGGGGTTGGCGGAGGCCTCGCGCAGCTTGACCACCTCGCGCTGGAGCTTGGCAGCCTCGCGTTTCGCCGTGGAGGCGGCGGCCCGATGCTTGTGCTCGCGCAGCCATTCCCAGACGAAGCCGATCAGCAGGCCGATGACGATCCCGGCGAAGATCACCAGGAAAAGCGGTACCTGGATCGACGGGTTCAGGCCGAGATAGCTGCCCGGCTCATCGGGCAGAAGCCGCAGGCCGACCATCTGGCGGTTGGCCAGCGCCAGCGTCAGAAGGACCAGACCGAGAAGCGCGAGGAAGAGGTATTTGACGAAGCGGATCATGCCTCGCCATTTAGGCGGTCTCGCAGCAGCTTGCCAGTCTTGAAGAACGGAACATGCTTCTGCTCGACCTCGACCGATTCGCCGGTACGCGGATTGCGGCCGATGCGCGCGTCGCGCTTCTTGACCGAGAAGGCGCCGAAGCCGCGCAGCTCGACCCGGTCGCCGCGCGACATCGCGCCGATGATCTCTTCGAAAATGGTGTTCACAATGCGCTCGACGTCCCGCTGGTAGAGATGCGGGTTCTCGTCAGCAATCTTCTGGATCAATTCTGACCGGATCATTCATTACCTCCCCGAGAACAATTTCCGGACGCGGGAGGCGCCGGAGGTTTTCCGGTCAATATAGGGACATTCCCGCGACCGAGAAACAAATTCGCGGCCAAACCCCCGACTTTGACGGAGAATTGCCGACCCTGACGCGACGACACCTGACGCGACACGCGAATGCAGGGCTTTGCGGTACGCGTCAAACGGGAGTTCGCACAATTGGGCGTCAACCGATTCGGTTTGGTTAACAAATCCTTAACGAGAAAGGCCCCGCCGAAGCGGAGCCTTTGAAAATCATTTGGAAACAGAGCGGAAAGCTCAGTCGTTTTTGTCGCCACGCAGGGCCGCACCGAGAATGTCGCCGAGCGACGCGCCCGAGTCCGACGAGCCGTACTGTTCGACGGCTTCCTTCTCTTCGGCGATCTCGCGCGCCTTGATCGACAGACCCAGCTTGCGGGTCTTGGAGTCGACGTTGGTGACGCGGACGTCAACGTGGTCGCCGACCTGGAACCGCTCCGGCCGCTGCTCGGCACGGTCGCGCGACAGGTCCGAACGGCGGATGAAGCTCTTCATCCCCTCGTACTCGACCTCGATGCCGCCGTCCTCGATCTTGGTGACCGTGACGGTGATGACCGAACCGCGCTTCACGTCGCCAACCGCGTCGGCGAACTTGTCGCCGCCGAGGTTCTTGATCGAGAGCGAGATGCGCTCCTTCTCGACGTCGACCTCGGTGACCACGGCTTTCACCATGTCGCCCTTGCGGTAGTTCTGGATCGCTTCCTCGCCGCGCTGGTCCCAGCTGATGTCGGAAAGGTGGACCATGCCGTCGATGTCGTGCTCGAGGCCGATGAACAGACCGAACTCGGTGATGTTCTTGACCTCGCCCTCGACCTCGGTGCCGGCCGGGTGCGACTCGGCGAAGAGCTCCCACGGGTTGCGCATGGTCTGCTTGAGACCCAGCGACACGCGGCGCTTGGACTGGTCGATCTCGAGGACCATGACGTCCACTTCCTGGCTGGTCGAGACGATCTTGCCGGGATGGACGTTCTTCTTGGTCCAGGACATCTCCGAGACGTGGACGAGACCCTCGATCCCCGGCTCGAGCTCGACGAAGGCACCGTAGTCGGTGATGTTCGTCACGCGGCCCTTGTGGACCGAGCTGATCGGGAACTTCTCCTCGACCGAATCCCACGGATCGGACTGGAGCTGCTTCATGCCCAGCGAGATGCGGTGGGTTTCCTTGTTGATCTTGATGACCTGCACCTTCACGTTCTGACCCATTTCCAGGATCTCGTTCGGGTGGTTCACACGGCGCCAGGCCATGTCGGTCACGTGGAGAAGGCCGTCAACACCGCCGAGATCGACGAAAGCGCCGTACTCGGTCAGGTTCTTGACCACGCCATCGACGACGTCGCCTTCCGAAAGCTTGCCGATGACCTCGGCGCGCTGTTCGGCGCGGGACTCTTCAAGGATGGCGCGACGCGAGACGACGATGTTGCCGCGGCGGCGGTCCATCTTGAGGATCTGGAACGGCTGCTTGAGGCCCATGAGCGGGCCGGCGTCACGCACCGGGCGGACGTCGACCTGGCTGCCCGGAAGGAACGCGACGGCGCCGCCGAGGTCGACGGTGAAGCCGCCCTTGACGCGGTTGAAGATGGCGCCCTCGACGCGCTCTTCGCTGGCATAGGCCTTCTCGAGCCGGTCCCAGGCTTCCTCGCGGCGGGCCATCTCACGGCTGATGACGGCCTCGCCCTTGGCGTTCTCGGCGGAGCGCAGGTAGACCTCGACCTCGTCGCCGACGGCGATCTCGGGGGCCTGTCCGGGAGAGGCGAATTCCTTCAGATCGACGCGGCCTTCCATCTTGTAGCCGACATCGATGATGGCCTGGCCCGCCTCGACGGCGATGACCTTGCCCTTGACGACCGACCCTTCCTGGGGCGTGTCGATCTCATAGCTCTCCTGGAGGAGGGCTTCGAATTCTTCCATAGTCGCTTTAGCGCACATGCGGTTCTCGGTTCCTTTTCAGATGTTTCTGGCCG
>JBNLCA010000100.1:0-4875 GCA_050303575.1 Paracoccaceae bacterium | reverse complement strand
ACACGCGCGGCGCCGCGGCCGTTCCTGCGCTTGCGCCGCGACGGCGGCTCTCCAGCCGGATCGGCGCGCCTTCCGCCTCGCCGATGCGGAAACGCGAGATGAGCTCGGCCAGCCCTTCGGCCTCGGACCTGAGCGAATGGCTCGCAGCCGTCGATTGCTCCACCATGGCCGCGTTCTGTTGGGTCACCTGGTCGAGCGCCGTCACGCCGGAGTTGATCTCGGTCAGGCTGGCAAACTGCTCCTTCGACGAGGTGGCGAACTCCGACACCATGGTCGAGATTTCCGAGACGCTGGTGACGATCGTCTTCAGCGCCGCGCCGGCCTGGCCGACGAGATCGACACCGTTCTCGACATGCCGCGAGCTCATCGAAATGAGCTGCTTGATCTCCTTTGCGGCCTCGGATGAGCGCTGCGCCAGCGCCCTGACCTCCGAGGCGACGACGGCAAAGCCGCGTCCCGCCTCGCCCGCCCGCGCCGCCTCGACGCCGGCATTCAGCGCCAGCAGGTTGGTCTGGAACGCGATGTCGTCGATGACGCCGATGATCTTGCCGATCTGCGCCGAGGATTTCTCGATCTCGCTCATCGCGCTCACGGCCTGCACGACCACCGTGCCGCTGGTCTCGGCCTTTTCGCGGGCGTCGCGCACCACCGCGTCGGCCTCGTCCGCGCTTTCCGCGCCGGCCTTCACGCTCTGCGTCAACTCGTCCATCGCGGCAGCCGTCTGCTCCAGCGTCGCCGCCTGGCTCTCGGTACGGCGCGAGAGATCGTCGGCCGCCTGGGAAATCTCGGACGAGCCGTTGCGTATGTTGCCCGAACTCTCGATCACCAGCGAGACGACCTCCCGCAGGTGCCTGACGGCATCGTTGAAGTCCGCGCGCAGCCCCTCGTAGTCGGCCGGGAAGGCGTCGGGGATCGTCTGAGAAAGATCGCCCGCGGCAAGGCCGCTCAGCCCGCCGCGCAGCGCGTTGACGACGGCCAGCTGGTCGGCCTCCATACGGTCCCGCCGGGCCTCGGCCTCCATCCGCGAAGTCTGCGCCACGGTCACGTCGGTGGCGATCTCGATCAGCTTGAACACCCGGCCGGACTGGTCCGGGATGGCGCTGATCGAGCTTTCGACCCAGACGTCGCGGCCCGCCTTGTCGCGGCGCCGGCCCTTCTCGTTGGCGTGACCCTCCTTCACGACGCGGCGCAGCGTCTGCGCGAAGTCGGCCACACCGTCGGACAGCAGCATGTCGTACGGCCGGCCGATGACCTCCGACTTGGCGTAGCCGTAGGACTTGAGGAACGCATCGTTCACCGCGAGGATCCGGCCGTCGAGCCCCAGCTCCACCACCATCTGGTTGCGCCGGATGGCGCCCAGGATGCCCGAGTTCAGCCGGACTTCGGCGACATCGGCCCATTCGACGACGGTGCCAGCGAACTCCGAGGCCTCATCGAGGACCGCGCTCGCGGTGATGGACAGCTTTGCCCCGCCGAAGTCGACATCTGCACGGATCGGAAGGCTTGACGGGTCGGAGAGCGGCGTGCCGGCGCCGTTCCTGTCGCGGTAAAACTGCGAGATGTTGATCCCGACCAGCCGCTCCGGATCGAGATCGGGGAACACCTTGTTCAGCTCGCTGCGCAGGGTGTTGAACAGCTCGCGCGCCGCGTCGTTGTGGTAGATGACCTCTCCATCGGTGTTCGAGATCATCATCGCCACGGACGAGCCGGTGAAGGCCTGACTCTTGTAAAGCACCTCGCGCGCGGTCCTGTCCGCATCGCGCAGCCGGTCGCGGAAGTCCGAGAGTGTCCGGGCGATGCCGCCGATCTCGTCGCCGCGGTGCGAGGCCGGAATCTCGTCCTCGAACGTCCGTTCGGCAACGCCGCGCATCGCGTCCGACAGCCGGCGCAACGGCGTCGCGATCCAGCGCCCGAGCAAGCTGCCGACGAGAACGATCACAAGCGCCATGACGCCGATCACCGCGGCCATCTCCTTCCGCATGTCCGCGAGCGGCGCGAGGATCTCGGCCAGGTCCTGCTGGGCGATCACCACCCAGGTGCTTCCGGCCACGCTGAGCGTGTCATATTCGGCGACGACTGCCGTGCCCCTGGCGTCGACCGCATCGAGATTGGACCCGCTTTCACCCCGCAGCCCGGCGGAAAGCTCGGCCGTCATGGCAACCCGGTCGCCGCGCCTTGTCCCGTTCTCGAAGCGCGAGTTGTTGCGGCGCGTGCCGTCGGCCGCGATGACCGTGACCTCGCCGGTCTCGCCAAGGCCGGCGGTACCGTCCAGCATCAGGTCGATCTGGTCGACCGGAAGCTGCACCGCGTAGACGCCGATGACCTCGCCCGAGGCATCGGTGACCGGCGTCGCCACGAAGGCGGCGAGCGCCCCGGCGCTCGGCGCATACGCTGTGAAATCCTCGAAGATGATCGTGCCGGGCTGAGCCGTCATGGCTGCCGCGAAGGCGCGGCCGAGCCCGCTCGAGGCCAAGGCACCGGACCTCAGGTTCTCGCCGAGATCGGTCTCCTTGTAGGCGGTATAGACCACGTCGCCATCGGGCGAGATCAGGAAGATGTCGTAATAGCCCTTCTCGCCGACGAGCGTGGCGAAATAGGGATGGAAGACGGCATGCGCGGCGCTGTAGGCGCTGCCGTCGCCGGCATCCGGAAGCGCGATGCGGCGCGCCTCGTAGCGCGTGTTCTCCGTGATGTAGAGATGGCGGATTTCCGATCCGGCATTGGCGCCGAGCGCCTCGAACCCCGATCCGAACCCGGCCAGCGCCGCCTCCACCTCATCCGTCCCGGCCGCGGAGATCACATCCTGCGAGAACGCGTCGAACCAGGCCTGGAGCGCCTCGGCACGCTGGTGCAGTGCGACGTTGAGGGTTTCCGCCGCCTCGTTCAGATGCGCGTGGCGCGCGCTCAGCACGCCGGTGTAGGCGGTCGCACCGGCGATCACCAGGCACAGGCTGACGATGGCAGCGGGCAAAAGGAAGGACAGGCTGAGGCGTTTCATCTCAACTCCGGAACCTGGATACGGAAGGAATGTGGGCCCGCCCGCGCAGGCAGGCGGGCGCCTCAGGACGGCAACAGGCAGGCATCATGTGGCTCTCGCTCTTCATGAGTGGCGAATCCCGGGCGCTTGCGATGCCGGGAAACCCCCATCGATGCCGGCGAGCATCGTCCGAGGGAGTAAAGTTTCCCTGAAGCGTCTTCCGAAATTTCGGGCGTTCACCCGGGTTGGTAAAAGTCTGTCTAGTTTTTGGCACAAAGGGCCCCTTCCCGCCGCGCCCGCCGCGCGGAGTGCCGGCATGGGCCACATGGAAGTTCACGCGGGTGCCGGTCAGAAGATCGCAGGCGGCTCGCGCGCGTCTGACGGGAAAATGAGTTTCCCGGGCCGGCGAAACCTGCGACGTAGGGTCAAACCGAGGGGGACCCCATGATCCGTACTGCCGCCGTCGCCGCGCTTCTGGCGATTCCCGCCTTCGCCCTGCATGCCGAGCCCGACCCCGCCGACTGGGACGCGGTCCTTGCCGAGGCGAAGGGCCAGACCGTCTATTTCAACGCCTGGGGCGGCTCGACCGACGCCAACGACTTCATCGCCTGGGCCGGCGAGCAGGTGAAGGAACGCTACGGCGTCAGCGTCGAACATGTGAAGCTCACCGACACCGCCGATGCGGTCAGCCGGGTGATCGCCGAGAAGACCGCCGGCAAGGATGCGGGCGGCGCGGTCGACCTCATCTGGATCAACGGCGCCAACTTCGCCTCGATGAAGGAACAGGGCCTGCTCTTCGGGCCGTGGGCCGAGGACCTGCCGAACTGGGCGCGGACCGATCCCGCTTCGAACGCGGCGCTGAGGGCCGACTTCACGGTGCCGACCGAAGGGCTCGAGGCACCCTGGGCGATGGCGCAGGTGGTCTTCTGGTACGACACGGCGCGGGTGGCGGAGCCGCCACGCTCGATGGCCGACCTCCTCGCCTGGGCCGAAGCCAATCCCGGTCGCTTCACCTATCCGCAGCCGCCGGACTTCCTCGGCACCACGTTTCTGAAACAGGCCCTCTACGACCTCGCCGGCGACCCGTCGGCTTTGGCCGAGCCTGTGGGGACGAACTACGACGAGGTGACCGGCCCGCTCTGGTCCTTCCTCGACAGACTGACCCCGGCACTCTGGCGCTCGGGCCGCGCCTACCCGCCGACCGGCGAGGCGCTGAAACCGCTTATGGCCGATGGCGAGATCGATCTCGCGATCTCCTTCTCGCCGGGCGCGGCGTCGGCGGCAATCGCCGGAGGCGAACTGCCCGATACCGTCCGAACCTACGTCATGGCCGGGGGCACGATCGGCAACGCGAGCTTCGTCGCGATCCCCTATAATGCCAACGCCAAGGCCGGCGCGATGGTGCTGGCGAACTTCCTCATGTCGCCCGAGGCGCAACTGAGGATGCAGGACCCGTCGCATCTCGGCTGGGGCACGGTGCTCGCCATGACGAAGCTCACACCGGACGAGGCACGGGCCTTCGCCGAACTCGACCTCGGCGTCGCGACACTTTCGCCGGCCGAGCTCGGCACCGCGCTCCCCGAGCCCCACCCCAGCTGGATGACCCGCGTGGCCGAGGACTGGACCCGCCGCTACGGCAGCCGCTGAGCCGCTGGGACGGGACGGTGCGAATTGGGGCTGCCGCTTCGGCTCGGAGCCGAGCCTGCGCGCCACGCCGCTCTGGACCCGGGCCTCGGCTCCGCCTCGGCAGAAAAGGGGGCTGTCTGCCCCCTCTTGAGCCTACGGCTCAATTCACCCCCGAGAATATTTGAGGCCAAAAGAGCGACTAGGAGCGTCAGCCTGCTTCCTTGTGCCGGAAATACTCCGGGGGAGTCGCCCGTCGGGGCGGCGGGGGCAGA
>JBNLCA010000099.1:0-2589 GCA_050303575.1 Paracoccaceae bacterium | reverse complement strand
ATCTCGTAGCGCACCGCGCCGCAGAGGCAACCGCCGGTGAGCGGGGTTTGCTGGTCGTCGGCCATCCTCGCTCACCCCTCCTGCGCGGTCATCGCCTGGCGTTCGGCCTCCGTCGGCATCTCGGCAAAGGACGGCAGCGAGGGGTCCACCGGATCCCACCGCGGGGCGCGGCTCGCGTAAACCACGGCACCGGGCGTAACCGCATCCAGGTCATCCAGGCTGGAGGCGCGCACGAAAATAAATCCGGGCATGCCGCTGTTGGTGGAAAAGACCGCGGAGCCGCAGGTCGGGCAGAAACTGCGGCTGACCATGTTGCCGCTGTCCGCCGGCCGGTCATAGGCGCGCAGCCCGCCGCGCAGAGCGAAACCTTCCTCGGGCACCATGACATGCGTGCCATGGGCGGTGCCGCTGGTGCGCCGGCAATCCTCGCAATAGCAGTGGCCGGTCAGAATCGGTTCCGCCGCGATCTCGTAGTGCACGGCGCCGCAGAGGCAGCCCCCGGTCAGCGGTTTCGCAGGCGTTTCGGTCATATCGCACTCCCCTTGTTCGTTGCCCCCGGGAAGCGCCGCCGTCCCGGAACAGAGGAAGGGTATAGGGCCATTGACTAGTGACTTGCAAGTGACAATTGACTGACCGAAGATGACAGCCCGCGGGATTGATGGAATACAGGAGGCTATGGCCCGGACCCCAAGACGCGAATCGCGCTCCAACTGCCCGATCGCCGCGACGCTCGACATCCTGGGCGACCGCTGGAGCCTGGTCATTGTGCGCGACATGATGATCGGCAAGAAGCGCTTCGCGGAGTTCCTCGACTCTCCCGAGGCCATCACCACTTCGGTGCTGAGCGACCGCCTGGCGGGCCTGGAAGCGGCCGGCCTGGTCGAGCGCAAGCCGTACCAGAAGCGCCCGCCGCGCTACGAATACCTGCTGACCGATAAGGGTCAGGCCCTACTGCCGGTGCTGCAGGAGATCTGCCGCTGGGCCAACAAGACGGTGCCCGGCACCTGGACGCCGCCCGATTCCTTCATGAAGAAGAAGCTCTAGCGGGCGGCCAACGAGGCTCCGTCCACCACGAGTTGCAGCATGCCGGCTTCCGCCCTATGTTCGCCGGCGTCATGCGCGCTGCCTACGATACCATCGGGGTCAATTATTCCGATCTCAGAAAACCCGATCCCCGGATCGAGGGGGTGATCGCGGAGGCTTTGGGACCGGCAAGAACCGTCCTCAATGTCGGCGCCGGCACGGGATCCTATGAACCCGCCGACCGGGAGGTCACCGCTGTCGAGCCCTCTGCGGAAATGATCCGCCAGCGCCGGAGTCCGGCAGCGCGGGTCATTCAGGGTTGTGCCGAAGACCTGCCGTTCGACGACAAGGCCTTCGATGCGGCCATGGCGGTCCTGACCGTCCACCACTGGACCGACAAAGAAAAAGGCCTGAAAGAGATGCGCCGCGTGACGCGGGGCCCAGTCGTCCTCCTGACCTTCGATCCGGCGCATCCGGGCTTCTGGCTGGCGGACTACATCCCCGAGCTCGCGGCCCTGGACGACGCGCAGATGCCCCGCATGACGGACTACGAGGCCTGGCTCGGGCCGGTCGGGATTTCCGCCGTGCCGGTGCCGCACGACTGTATCGACGGGTTTCTCTACGCCTATTGGCGCCGGCCCGCGTCCTATCTCGATCCCAAGATCCGCGCTGCCATGTCTTCCTTCTGGGCGCTGGGCGACGTGACCGAGGCCTTGGAAAAGCTGGCAAGCGACCTCGAAAGCGGCGCCTGGAAGCAGCGTTACGGCGACCTGCTGGAGCTCGACGCCTACGACGCCGGCTACCGCCTCGTGACGACTGTCACACCGTAGCGGCCGCCTTCAGCGCCGCGTTCTCCGCGCGCAGCCGCTGCAGTTCCTCGCGCAGCGGCGCCAGGGCGGGCTCCAACTCTTCCAGGGTGAAGCGCTGCGGCAGGTGCTGAGGACAGTTCCAGTCCAGCGCCGCCACCGTAATGACGATGGCCCGCTCCGGCTTGGCGCTGTAGCCGCGGTCGTGCAACCCGGCGACCAGTTCGGGGTCCTCCTCGATGTCGACGATGCGCGCATGGCCCCAGACCTTCAGGCGCCGCCGGTTGGGGTAGTCGACCAGGATCAGCGAGACCCGCGCGTCGGCGCGCAGGTTGCCGACGCTCATGTACTGGCGATTGCCGCGGAAGTCGGCGTAGGCCAGCGTCTTCTCGTCCAGCACCTTGAGGAAACCCTCGGGCCCGCCGCGGAACTGCACGTAGGGCCAGCCGTTCTCGCCCACCGTCGCCTGGAAGAAGCCGTCGCGGCGGGTAATGAAATCCGCCTCCGCCGGTCCGATCGCGTCGGCCGGCGCCGCCTCGGGGCTGAGGAACTTCGCGTAGCTTCCGGCCGTGCCCTGGCGTTCCTGCTCGGCCAGCACGGCGGGGGTGAAGGCGATCTCGGCGAAAGCGCGGGCCATGGCGATCTCCTTTCCGGGGGTCCTTTGGGGGGCTCTCTTGCTCCCCCTCAAAATGGCACTCGACCACACCTGAAAGAATAGCGAGTGCAAAGAACTCACTATTTCATATAATGCAATAATGGA
>JBNLCA010000098.1:0-3534 GCA_050303575.1 Paracoccaceae bacterium | reverse complement strand
GTGATCGTCGCCAAGGGGCGCAGGAACGGGAAGGCCGACCACATCCGGCATCCCGTCGTCAGGTGGGTCCCGTGGAGCGCCCGCGTCTTTCCCGAATAGAACCGTTCGCTCAGATCGCCGCCGTGCCAGAGGTTGAGGTCGCCGACCTGCGGCCCCTCGACCGAACTGATCCGGAAGAAATGGCCCGCCGGCGCGCGGAAGCAGCGCGCCTCGCGCGGTGGCACCAGGACCTCGCCCGATTTCCTTGCCGTCGCCCGCGCCGCCGCATAGGCGGCAAGGTCGGGCGCGGGCAACGTGCCCGTCGGATAGCAGATGACCGGCCGGACCGCCCGTCGCGCATCGGCGTCGGCCGGCAGGCTCATGCGCGCTCCATCACCTCGACGCTCAGGACTGTGGGCAGGTGCCGCGCCACCTCGTCCCAAGTCTCGCCCTCATCCGTCGAGGCGAAGACCGAGCCCGAGTTGGTACCGAAATAGATGCCCGCCGGTTCCTGACTGTCGCCCGCCATCGCCTGGCGCAGGACGGTGAAATAGCAGCCCTCCTGCGGAAGGCCGGTGCGCTTGGCCTGCCAGCTTTTCCCGCCGTCGGTCGATTTCCAGACCGCCGCCTTGGCGTCGGGCGGGAAACGGCCCAGCATGTCGCCGTTCAGGGGAAGGGTCCAGATCGTGTCCGCCTCGCGCGGGTGGACGCGGATCGGGAAGCCGAAGGTCGACGGCAGGCCATCGGTGATATTGTCCCAGCTGCGCGCCCCGTCCGACGAGCGCCAGACGCCGTGATGGTTCTGCTGGTAGAGCACGTCGCCGGACCCCGGCGCGCGCATCATGTTGTGGACGCAATGACCGGTCTCGCCGTCATGCGCGGCGGCGGGGTGATCGTGGTGCGGTTCCTCCGCGTTCGAGAGGCGGTTGCGCCGCTCCCAGTTTTCGCCGCCGTCCTCGGTGGCAAAGACACCGGCGGCCGAGATGCCGATCCAGATCCGCTTGGGATCATCCGGGTGCGGCACGATCGTATGCAGCACCAGGCCGGCCGCCCCTCCGTTCCAGCTCTCGCGCGACGGATGGTTGGTCAGCCCATCGAGCCGCTGGAACGTCTTGCCGCCGTCGGTGCTCTTTAGGAAGCTCGCGGGCTTGGTCCCGGCGTAGAGCGCGCCGTGCGAGAAGTTCAGAGACCAGATCTGCGAGAAGTCCGAGCCGTAGGGCAGGGGCGCCTCGGTCCAGCCGATCATCTCGGCGAAGCCCGGGTCGTTCGCCGCCCAGTCGTCCATCTGTCCCTTGGTGAGCCTTGTGACTTCCCACTTCTTGCCGCCGTCCGCCGAACGCCATACCCCGGCGCCCGACCAGTCGCCGCCGCCACCGGCCCAGATCGTGCCGGTCTGCGGGTCCGAGGCGAGGTGGTTGATCGGCCAGCCGTCGCAGAACGGCCCCGAGACTTTCCAGCCCTGTCGGCCCTTGCCCTCGATCAGAAACGCCCCCTTGGTCGTCCCGACCAGCAACGTGATCCCGTCAGACATGGCTGCGCGCCCCTGTTCCACCCTGTTCGGCGCCACGTTATCACTGCCTCCGTGTTCGGCAAAGACGGACGCTGGGGTGGCAATTGTTAACCATACCGTACGAGTTGCGCCTTCCGCAGGGCTTCCATGCAGCGTGCGGGGGTTCACTTAGCCGCAAATTTATCTATCTCGGCCAAAGGGAGGATCGCTACCGAACAGGAGTTGATCCTATGTCCATCCTCATTCCGTTTCCGTCGCCGCCCACTGCCCGGGAAGATGCCCTGGCCTACTGGACGCCGTCGGCACCTGTGGCGCCCGCGCGCGAGCCGCGGGCCGATACGCCGATGGGTGCGCTCGAGCAGATGTACGCCTACTTCGTTCGAAACTAGGGGCCAGTCCCTGTGGCGGGGGACGGGCCTGGGCAGGGCGACTGATGCCCTGCCGTGGGCCGTTCCCCGGCCCCGGTCATTGCCGGGACCGGGGCGACGTTCAGGCCGCGACCGTTTCGGTCAGGCGGTAAGCTTCCCGTGCCGGCAGGTCGGGACGGCGCGTGACGCGGCTCAGCCGGTCGGCGAGGATGCGCTTTTCCATCCGCAGAAGCTCGAAGTTGGTGCCGTTCGACAGGCCAAGATGCACGGCCGGTCCGGGCAGGTAGCCGCGGCGCCGATAGAAGCCCGCATCCGCCAGCGTCGCGCAGAGCTCCATCCGGTAGGCCCGGCCGCGGATCACCGCCTCGGCCTCGGCGACGTCGAGGATGGTGCGCCCGAGGTTGCGCCCCGCGTGGTCGGGATGGACGAAGACGCCGTGGATCGTCGCCCGCGGTCCGGCCTCGCGCCGCGATTGCGGGCCGAGGGTCGATTGCTTCAGCGTCCAGCCGCCCGAGGCGACCACGCGCCCCTGATGCGTGACCACGTAGTAGGTGCCGTCGCGGATGATCTCGGGCGCGACCATCTCGAGGTCGGCAAAGAAGCCCGCGAGTTCGGCCCGCGTATAGTGCGGCGCGCCGAAGGCGGCGAGTGACAGGCGATGCAGTCCGCGCAAGGCCGGAAGGTCGTCGATGCGCGCCTTTCTCAGGTCGTATCCGGTATCCATTGGTCAGCCCTTTCGTTTCACCCAAGGCGTTTCCGCCATCGAAAGGGTTACGCAAAGAGGGCCGGATTTATTCCGGTCAGACTAACACGGTGCCGATTAACCGTCGCGCTCCGTCATGCCGCGAACCTGTCGTCGCCGCCGCCGCGACGGCCGATGAGGAGGAGCGGACTGGGTTCCTCGACATCGCGATAGGCGGTGCGGCTGCGCGTGACGGCCAGAAGCCGCTTGCGCATCCGGACGATCTCGAAATGCGTGCCGTTCGAGAGGTCGAGCCACGTATTCTCGAGCGCCTGGTAGCCGCGCCTCTGGTAGAAGGCGACGTCGCCGCGCGTCGCGCAGACCTCGACGTCAAGCGCCCGTCCCCGCGCCGAAGCCTCGGCCTCGACGAGGTCGAGCATGGTTCGCGTCAAGGCGCTGCAGGCGTGGTCGGGATGGATCATCACCCCCTGCAGCGTGGCGACCGGGCTCTGGCGGCGGCGCATGTCGGGATGATCGGGGTCGTTGCCGCGCGTCGTCCAGCCGGCGGCGGCGACGATGCGTCCGCCGATCTCGGCCACATGGTACGTCCGCCCGCGCAGCACCTCGGACGAGATGACCTCGACATCGGCGAGGAAGCCCGCGACCTCGGCCCGGCTGTAATGGCGCCGCGTTTTCAAGACAGCCGAAAGGTGGTGCAGCGCCAAAAGCGCGGGCAGGTCGGACGGGCGGGCTTTTCTCAGCTTCAGGTCGGGGCGCATCGGGCTTCTCCACTTCAACAGCGCATCTGTCGAAGGCAAGCCTAGGCGCAGGATGGTTAATATCTGATGCTACGCGCGCGGCGGCGATCAGACGTGCCGCTCGACCATCATCTTCTTGATCTCGGCGATCGCTTTCGCCGGGTTCAGGCCCTTCGGACAGGTCTGCGTGCAGTTCATGATCGTGTGGCAGCGGTAGAGCTTGAACGGGTCTTCCAG
>JBNLCA010000097.1:0-2507 GCA_050303575.1 Paracoccaceae bacterium | reverse complement strand
CCAGCTCGAGGCGCACCGCGTGGTCGCTTGGGACAACGCCTGGCGCACGCTCAGCTACGGCTTCGGCGCGACCGGGATCGTCGCCGGGCTGGCGGCGCTTGATGCGGCCGGGCGGATCCGGACGCCGCGTATCCTGACATTCCTCGGGGACGCCTCGTACGCGATCTATCTCACCCACATCATGGCGATGACCGTGGTCGCGCGTGCGATGAGGTCCGTCGGCCTCGGCGAAATGCCCGCGTGGGAGGCGGCGGTCTTTCTTTTCGTCGCAGCGGCGCTCGCCGGATCGGCAGCGCATCTCTTGGTCGAACGCCCGCTTCTGCGTTACGTTCGCAGGGCCAAGTCGGCGAAGGTGGCGCATGCGTGAGATCCTGTTCCTTGTCCTGATGGCGGCCCCCGCGGCGGCGCAGGCCTGGGACCTGCAGTTCACCGAACCCTTCGACCTTGGCCGCCCGGTCGAGGTTCTGGACCTCGACCCCGACAACCACACGGCCGAGGATCTCGCCGCGCTAAGGGCGCGCGGCATCAAGCTTCTGTGCTACGTCAGCGTCGGTACGGTCGAGGACTACCGGTCAGACAAGGACGCCTTCCCGCCCGAAGTCGTGGGAAAGGTTTATGGGGACTGGCCCGACGAGCGCTTCCTGGACATCCGCCGCCGCGACATCCTCATCCCGATCATGCGGGCCCGGTTCGAGCGCTGCCATGACATGGGCTTCGATGCGGTCGACCCGGACAACCAGGATGTCTACATCAACGAGAGCGGCTTTGATGTCAGCGCCGAGGACACGCTCGCCTACATGCGGGCGCTCGCGGACATGGCGCACGGCATGGGGATGCAAATCGGACAGAAGAACATCCCCGAACTGACGCCCGCGCTTGTCGGCACGCTCGATTTCGTCGTCACCGAGGACTGCTTTCAGGACGGCTGGTGCGCCGACGTCCTGCCCTATGTCGCTGACGGCAAGCCGGTGCATGCCATCGAATATACCGACACCGGCGTCGACTTCGCCGCCGCCTGCGCCTGGGGCGCCGAGCACGGCGCCGCATTCATCCTGAAGGACCGCACGCTCGACGGGCGCGTCCGGAACTGCCCCTGAAGGAGAAGGTCATGACCACAGTCATAAAGAACGGAACCATCGTCACCGCCGACCTGACCTACAAGGCCGACGTCCTGATCGAGGGCGGCAGGATCACTGCCATCGGCGAGGGGCTGAAGGGCGACGAGGTGCTGGATGCCACCGGCTGCTACGTCATGCCAGGCGGCATCGACCCGCATACCCATCTCGAGATGCCGTTCATGGGCACCTACTCGTCGGACGATTTCGAGAGCGGCACACGGGCGGCGCTGAGCGGCGGCACGACGATGGTCGTCGACTTCGCGCTGCCCTCGCCGGATCAGGGCCTCCTCGACGCGCTCCAGATGTGGGACAACAAGTCGACGCGTGCCAACTGCGACTACTCGTTCCACATGGCGATCACCTGGTGGGGCGAGAAGGTCTTCAACGAGATGAAGGACGTCACCGAGCGCGGCATCACCACCTTCAAGCATTTCATGGCCTACAAGGGCGCGCTGATGGTGAACGACGACGAGATGTATGCCTCGTTCCGCCGCTGCGCCGAGCTGGGGGCGATCCCGCTCGTCCACGCCGAAAACGGCGACGTGGTGGCCGAGCTTCAGCGCACGCTTCTGGCCGAGGGCAACAACGGGCCCGAGGCGCATGCCTACTCGCGCCCGCCCGAAGTCGAGGGCGAGGCGACCAACCGCGCGATCATGATCGCCGACATGGCGGGCGTGCCGCTTTACGTGGTGCATACGAGTTGCGAGGAGGCGCACGAGGCGATCCGGCGGGCGCGGATGCAGGGCAAGCGGGTCTGGGGCGAGCCCCTGATCCAGCACCTGACGCTGGATGACAGCGAATACAGGAATGCCGACTGGGACCACGCCGCGCGGCGGGTCATGTCGCCGCCCTTCCGCGACAAGAAGCACCAGGACAGCCTGTGGAATGGGCTGGCGTCCGGCTCGCTTTCGGTCGTGGCGACGGACCACTGCGCCTTCACCACCGAGCAGAAACGCTACGGCGTCGGCGATTTCACCAAGATCCCGAACGGCACCGGCGGCCTCGAAGACCGGATGCCGATGCTCTGGACCTATGGCGTCGCAACGGGCCGGATCACGATGAACGAGTTCGTTGCGGTGACCTCGACCAACATAGCGAAGATCCTGAACTGCTATCCCAAGAAGGGCGCGGTGCTGGTCGGCGCCGATGCCGACCTCGTGGTCTGGGACCCCGAGAAGGCGAAGACGATCACTGCCTCGGCCCAGCAATCGGCCATCGACTACAACGTCTTCGAGGGCAAGAAGGTGAAGGGCCTGCCGCGCTTCACGCTCACACGCGGCCGGGTCGCGGTCGAGGACGGGACGGTCAACCACCAGCAGGGCCACGGCGAATTCGTCGCCCGCGAACCGTTCCAGGCGGTCAACAAGGCGCTGAGCACCTGGAAAGAGC
>JBNLCA010000096.1:0-2203 GCA_050303575.1 Paracoccaceae bacterium | reverse complement strand
TCGTTCAAAGCGTCTCACCGGCTGGGGCGAGCGAGCCTCCGGCGGGAGGAATTGGGAACGAAAGAAGGATCATGCCGCCTTCTCGATCCGGGTGACCTGGTCGGCGACGCTGGCAATCAGCGCGCCGAGCGTGACGCCGCGGGCGCGGGCGGCGAAGGACAGCGCCATCCGGTGCGTCAGGACCGGCTGGGCGAGCGCGATGACATCCTCGGGGGAAGGCGCGAGCCGGCCGTCGATCAGCGCGCGGGCGCGGACGGTCAGCATCAGCGCCTGCGCGGCGCGCGGGCCGGGGCCCCAGGCGACGCTGTCGTTCACCTCCTGCGGGGCGCCGGGCTCGCCCGGGCGGAAGGCGCGGACGAGGTCGAGGATCATCTCGACGATCTTCTCGCCCACCGGCATCCGGCGGATGGTTTCCTGCGCGCGGATCAGCTCGTCCGCGGTGAAGACGGCGTGGGACTTCTCCTCGGCCGCGCCGGTCGTGGCGATCAGGATGTCGCGCTCGGTGTCGCGGGTCGGATAATCGACGTCGATCTGCACGAGGAAGCGGTCGAGCTGCGCCTCGGGGAGCGGATAGGTCCCCTCCTGTTCGATCGGGTTCTGGGTGGCCAGCACATGGAACGGCTTGGGCAGCGGCCGGTGTTCGCCCGCGATCGTCACCTCGCGCTCCTGCATGGCCTGAAGGAGGGCGGACTGGGTCCGGGGCGACGCGCGGTTGATCTCGTCGGCCATCAGGAGCTGGCAGAAGATCGGGCCCTGGATGAAGCGGAAAGTGCGCTGGCCGGTGCTGCCGGTGTCGAGCACCTCGGAGCCGAGGATATCGGCGGGCATCAGGTCGGGCGTGAACTGGATGCGGTTGCCGTTGAGCCCCATCACCGTCGAAAGCGTGTCGACGAGGCGGGTCTTGCCGAGGCCGGGAAGGCCGACCAGGAGGCCGTGACCGCCGCACAGAAGGGCCGCAAGCACAAGATCGACGACCTTTTCCTGCCCGATGAAGCGCTTGGTGATCGAGGCCTTGGCCTCTTTCAGCTTGTCGCTCAGCGCCTCGATGTCGGCCACGAGGCCCGCGTCGTCAGACATTCGTACACTCCTTCGGGTTCCTCGCACCATTAGACGGCGTTATGGTCCTGCCTGCAATTGGCATTACCGTGAGGAATATAGGACTTGACCGGCTCGGCGGAAAGTCTCGCACAGGCGGCGCGGGCGGCGGCGAAGAAGGGCCCGCCGCCGGTTCACCTGTGGAATCCGCCTTTCTGCGGCGATCTCGACATGGAAATCCGCCGCGACGGGACCTGGTTCTACCTCGGAACGCCGATCGGTCGTCACGGTTTGGTGAAGCTCTTCTCGTCGATCCTGAAGAAGGAGGGCGATGCCTATTTCCTGGTCACGCCGGTCGAAAAGGTCGGAATCCGCGTCGTCGATGCGCCCTTCGTGGCGGTGGATTTCACCGCGGAGGGCACCGGGCGGGAGCAGGCGCTGACCTTCGTGACCAACGTCGAAGACAAGGTGACGGCCGGGCCCGAGCATCCGATCCGCGTGGTGCGCGATCCCCAGACCGGCGAGCCCTCTCCCTACGTGCTGGTGCGCCGCAACCTCGAGGCGCTGATCGACCGCAAGAGCTTCTACCGGCTGGTCGAGCTTGGCTGCCACGAGGAGCATGAGGGAACGCGCTGGTTCGGGCTCTGGTCCTCGGGCACCTTCTTTCCGGTGATTCCCTCGGACGAGCTCTCCTGATGCCGCGCTGGTGTGCCAACCTGACCTACCTCTTCACCGAGGTTCCCCTGCTCGAGCGCATTGCCGCCGCTCGGCAGGCCGGGTTCGAGGCGGTCGAGATCCTCTTTCCCTATGACGCCCCGGCGCAGGACATGCGCGACCAGATGATCTGGAACGGGCTGACCTTCGTCCTGATGAACTGCCCGCCGCCAAATGCAACAGGCGGCCCGCAGGGCTTTGCCGCGATACCGGGGCTGGAGGATCGGTTTCGCCGCGATTTCGACCGGACCTTGCGGTTCGCGCAGGTCCTGAAGCCGCGCCATATACACATCATGGCGGGCGTGGCCAAGGGGGTGGAGGCCGAGGCCACATTCACCGAGAACCTGAAATGGGCCGCCGCCCGCGCCCCGAAACAGAGCCTGACCATCGAGCCCATCAACCGCAACGACATGCCGGGCTATTTCCTTGCCGATTACGACACCGCCCGGCGCGT
>JBNLCA010000095.1:0-2824 GCA_050303575.1 Paracoccaceae bacterium | reverse complement strand
GCGCTCGGCCGCCTCCATGCCCATGCAGACCGGTGTCACCGACGCGTCAGGACGCAACCGCAGGTCGGTGCGGAAGACGTAGCCCTCGGCCGTGGTGTCGGACAACAGCTGGGTCAGCTTGCGGGTGGCGCGGATGAAGGCGGCGCGCGCCTCGTGCGCCTCGGCAGGGTCGAAGCGGGTCTCGTCGAAAAGGCAGATGAGGTCGATATCCGAGGAATAGTTCAGCTCATGGGCCCCCATCTTGCCCATGGCGAAGACGACCATGCCGCCGAGATCGGCAAGCGCCGCCTCGTCCATCCCGGGGATCTTGCCGCGCCGGAGCTCGGCTCCGATGTAGGAGGCGAGACCGGCCGCGATCGCCGCGTCGGCGAGACGTGTCAGCGCGCCCGTCACGTCCTCAAGCGGCCAGACCCCGCCGAGGTCGGCGAGCGCCGCCAGAAGCGCGACGCGCCGCTTGGCCTGCCTGAGCCCGCCCGCCAGGGCCTCGTCCGACAGCGCCGGAATGGCGGCAAGCTCGGCGTCGAGCGCCGGCTCGGGTTCGCCTGCCAGTGCCTCAGCGGTCCAGTCACGCTCGCGCGTCAGAAGGCCGGCAAGATAGGGGCTCGACCCGGCCGCTCCGGCGATCAGGTCACGAAGCTCGGGCGCGAGATCGCAATAGAGCGCCGCCGCCTCGTCGCCCCGTTCGGGCTCGTAGGCCAGCGGCGCTCGGGTGAGGCGGGCGGCGAAGGACATTGGTCATGGGTGCCTTCCCATGAGGTTTGCGTCAATCCCGGCGATGCTAACATAAGCAAGGTGGCCACTCTTATGCGGGTCATGAGTTAGCCTGGTTCAGGCCCCTTCCCTTCTCACACTGCTTGGCCCTGGCGGTGTCCAAGCGACGAAGTAGATTTCTGAAGTGTTCTTTGCGCAGACCGGTCTCGGCAAAAACACGTTCGGATTGTCGGTGTGGGTATCCCCACAAGTTATGAAATACGCCCCTAACGGCGCGCCACGTAGTTTCGTCGCAAACGTCCACGTCGGGCCACGAACGCGACACATCCAAGGCTTCCTCCACACTTACGCCGGTGAGGATTGGGAACTCCCAGTGAGGGAGAACTGGGGGCTCTCCCAAAGCAGTTCTGAGTGACCGGCCTATCGCGGCCACCTCGTCTTCTGAGAGTATCTGGCTTGGCTTCACTGTTGAGACACGCACCCTTCGGTGCGTTGTTTTCTCGTCGGGCTTCGGACAATACCACGATCAGCAGAACAGCACCAGCGCGCCCGGATCCCACGCCACCCGCGCGTCGTCGCCACGTTCAAGGACCTTGCGGCCGAAGAGGTTGCGCATCGAGATGGTTAGCGGCGCCTCGACGCCGTCGAGCCGGACCGAGTAATAGGTCATGTCGCCGAAATAGGTGGCCTCCTCGACCGTGCCCTGCGCCTCGCGCGCCCGCGGTGCGTCACCGTCGAATAGGACGGTCAGCACCTCGGGACGGAAGCCGACCGAGGCTTCGCCGACCTTGGCCTCGCCGGGGCACTGCTCGGCCGAGAACTCGACCGCGCCGAGGCCGGCGACCTCGGCCTCGACCCGCTCGCCGTTCACTGCCTTCACGGTGGCGGGCAGGAAGTTCATCACCCCGATGAACTCGGCCACGCGGCGGGTCATCGGCCGCCGGTAAAGCTGCTGCGGCGAGGCAAGTTGCGCGATCTCGCCCTCGAACATCACCGCGATCCGGTCGGACATGATCAGCGCCTCCTCCTGGTCGTGGGTGACCAGGATGAAGGTGATGCCGACCTGCCGTTGCAGGCGGCGCAGTTCCGACTGCATCTGCTCGCGCAGCTTCTTGTCGAGCGCCGAGAGCGGCTCGTCCAGCAGCAGCACCTTGGGCTTGAGGATCAGCGCGCGGGCCAGCGCCACGCGCTGCCGCTGGCCGCCCGAAAGCGCGTGCGCGGCGCGGCCGCCGTAGCCCGAAAGCCCGACCATCTCGAGCGCCTCGCCCACCGCCTTCGCCTTCTCGGCCGCCGAGCGGGTGTCGCGCCTCAGCCCGAAGCCGACATTCTCGGCCACGGTGAGGTGCGGAAAGATGGCGTAGCTCTGGAAGACCATGTTGGTCGGCCGCTTGTTCGGCGGTACCCCCTCCATCACATTGCCGTCGATCGAGACGGTACCCGACGAGACATCCTCGAAGCCCGCTATCGTGCGCAAGAGCGTGGTCTTGCCGCAGCCCGACGGGCCGAGAAGCGAGAAGAACTCACCCTCGCCGATGTCGCAGTTGATGCCGCGAAGCGCATGGTAGTCGCCGTAATACTTGTGGACCTCGCGAAGCTCGATGATCGGTTTCACAGGAAGCCTCCGGTATCCTTGCCGCCGGTTTTCGCGATGCCGCGCCGGCGGAAATATTCGGCGATGATGAGCAGGATGATCGACAGCGCCACGAGGATCGTGCCGAGCGCCATGATGGCGGGGATCTTCGTCGGGAATCGCAGCTGAGACCAGATATAGACCGGCAGCGTCGGCTCGGTCGAGGACAGGAAGAACGCGATGATGAACTCGTCAAGCGAGATGGTGAAGGAGATCAAGAGAGACGAGATCACGCCGGGCAGGATGAGCGGAAAGGTAATCAGCCGGAAGGTCGACCACTTGGTCTCGCCCAGATCGTAGGCAGCCTCCTCCAGCGACTTGTCGAGGCTGAGGAAGGCCGAATTCAGGATGGCGATGGTGAAGGGCGTGCAGATGAGCACGTGGCCCAGGATCACCGTCCAGGCCGAAAGCGTGATGCCGAGGCCGAGAAGCACGACGAGGAGCGACACCGCGAGGATGATCTCGGGCAGGACCAGCGGCAGC
>JBNLCA010000094.1:0-4340 GCA_050303575.1 Paracoccaceae bacterium | reverse complement strand
AAAGGTTCGGCACCATGCCGAACTTCTTCTCGATCGCGTCGAAGGTGGCGGCGGTCTCGGCGCTGGCGGCATCGCGGGTAAGGGCGGGAACGCGGGGCATCTTCTGTCTCCTGTTTCTTGGCGGCACTTCCTTGCGCCTGGTGAAGCTGGTACTATTTGTTTCGGACCGGTCGGTAAAGTATATTTATCGGACCGGTCGGTAACAAATGTGAGAGCGAAATGGCACGTCCCCTCGGCTTCGATCCGGACACAGCGCGCGAGGCGCTGAAGCAGGTCTTCTGGCAGAAGGGCTACGAGGGCACCTCGCTTCAGGACATCGAGGCGGCGACCGGGCAGAAGAAGCAGAGCCTCTACCGCGTCTTCGGCGACAAGCGGCAGATGTATAACGCCGCGCTGAAGTGCTACGAGGAGCAGGAGATCGCCACCGGCGGAGCGCGCCTGCTCGCACGTCAGGGGTCGGTGCGCGAGGTCTTCACCTGGTTCTTCCTCGACACCGTGGATCGGACCGCCGGTGCCGGTGACCGGCGCGGCTGCTTCTTCTGCGGTGCCTCGACCGACAGCGCGGGCGAGGATGCCGCGACCGCGGCGCAGGTCCGTCAGATGCGCGAGGGGCTGGTCTCCGTCTTCGAGGAGACGCTCGCCCGCGATCCGGACTTCTCCGATCCGGCCCGCCGCCACGCCTGCGCCCTACGGCTCCTCGCCGGATACATGGGGCTGCGGGTGATGATCGGTTCGGGCCTGGACGAGGACGAGGCGCGCGACCTCGCCCGGTCGCTGGCCGAGATGGCCTGATCCCGGGTGGGCAAGGGCCCGTGCCTCACGTATAGCTTGCTGCAACTGCACATCCGGGGATCAAACCCATGCTCGCCCCCTATGCCTGCCAGCCCGGAGAAAGCCGGGGGCGGCTTCATCCCGAAACGGTCTCGACCTTTCGTTCGCCGTTCCAGCGCGACCGGGACCGGATCATCCATTCCTCGGCCTTCCGGCGTCTCAAGCACAAGACGCAGGTCTTCGTCGAGCACGAAGGGGATTACTACCGCACGCGGCTTACCCACACGATCGAGGTGGCTCAGGTGGCGCGGACGATTGCCGGTGCGCTGAACCTCAACACCGACCTTGCCGAGGCAGTGGCGCTGGCGCACGACCTTGGCCATCCGCCGTTCGGCCATACCGGCGAGGATGCGCTGCATGACCTTATGGCGCCCTATGGCGGGTTCGACCACAACGCGCAGGCGATCCGCATCGTGACCAAGCTGGAACGGCACTATGCCGATTTCGACGGGCTGAACCTGACCTGGGAGACGCTCGAGGGCATAGCCAAGCACAACGGCCCTGTCACGCCGCCCTATCCGCCGGGACTGGGCGAGTTCAACGCCCTCTACGATCTTGAACTTGCCACCTATGCCTCGGCTGAGGCGCAGGTGGCCGCCATCGCCGATGATGTCGCCTACAACCACCACGACCTTCACGACGGTCTGAGGGCCGGGCTCTTCACCGAGGCCGACCTCGCCGAGCTTCCGGTCACCGGACCGGCCTTCGCCGAGGTTGACCGGCTTTACCCCGGGCTCGATCCGATGCGCCGCCGGCACGAGGCGCTGAGGCGGGTCTTCGGCGTGATGGTCGAGGACGTCATCGCGGTGGCCGAACAGCGCCTGGGCGCCGCGCAACCGGCGTCCGCGCAGGAAATCCGCGAGATGGGAACAACGATCATCCGGTTCTCGAAGAAGCTCTACCAGGAGCTCAAGGCGATCCGGTCGTTCCTGTTTCACCGCATGTACCGCGCGCCCACGGTGATGGAGGAGCGCGCCAAGGTCACGGCCGTCGTGCGTGCGCTCTTCCCGCTCTTCATGCAGACCCCGGCGCTCCTTCCCGACGAGTGGCAGGACGAGGCGCAGGCGGCAGATGATGAAGAGGCGCTTGCCCGCGTCGTGTGCGACTATATTTCCGGCATGACGGACCGGTTCGCCCTGTCCGAATACCAGCGGCTTTTCGGATGAGAGACCTATGACCGACCCCAGCCACGGCCTTCTCTCGCCGATTGCCGCCTTCGCCCTTATCGGCGCCATCGGTGTCGGATCGCAATGGACGGCCTGGCGGCTGAGGATGCCGGCCATCGTCCTGATGCTGGTGGCGGGCGTGCTGGTCGGCCCGGTGACCGGGCTTTTCGATCCGGCGCGCGATATCGGCGAGCTGTACCGGCCGATGATCTCGCTCGCCGTCGCGGTGATCCTGTTCGAGGGCGGGATGACCCTTAACCGGCACACCCTGTCCGATGCGGCGACGGGCGTGCGGCGGCTGGTCCTGATCGGGGCGCCGCTCGGCTGGCTCACCTCGGCCCTGGCGGTCCATTACGGCGCAGGTTTGGGCTGGGAATCCGCCGCCGTCTTCGGAGGCATCATGATCGTGACCGGTCCCACGGTCATCGCGCCCCTGCTCAGGCAGGCACGGCTGAAGAAGCGGCCGGCGAACCTCTTGCAGTGGGAGGCGATCGTCAACGACCCCATCGGCGCGCTTGCCGCCGTCTTCGCCTTCGAGGTGATCGCGGTCATGTACGCCACAGCGGCGCCCGGCGAGGCGCTGGGCGAGTTCCTTCTCGGCACCGCCTGGGCCGCCATTGTCGGTGCCGCGGCCGGCTGGGGCATTGCCCAGGCATTCCGCCGCTACTGGGTGCCGGAATACATGAAGGTGCCGGTCCTCTTCGCGACGCTTCTGGTTGCCTTCGCCGCCTCGGACCTTGTCATGCACGAAAGCGGGCTGGTCGCCGTGACGATCATGGGGATCGTGATCGCCAACGCGAACCTGCCCTCGTACGAGGAACTGCGCCGCTTCAAGGAGCATGCGACGGTTTTGCTGGTCTCGGGCGTCTTCATCCTGCTGGCAGCCTCGCTGGACCTCTCGGCGCTGAAGGCGTTCGATGCGCGGACCGTTGTCTTCGTCCTCTCGGTCGTTCTTCTCGCGCGTCCGGCGACCGTTCTGCTGGCGCTGACGGGCAGCGGCTTGCCCTGGCGGGAAAGGCTCCTCGTCTCCTTCACCGGCCCGCGCGGGGTGGTGCTGGTCGCGGTCGCCGGCCTTTTCGGCGAGCGGTTGGTGGCACTGGGCGTCGAGGATGCCGCCGCAATTGGCCCGCTGGCCTTTGCACTTGTCGCGGCGACGGTGGTGCTGCACGGCTTCACGCTGGTCCCCGTCGCGCGGTTCCTCGGACAGGCCGGGGGCGAGACGGCGGGCGTGCTTCTGGTCGGCGGCTCGCGCTTCACCCGGGCGCTGGCCGAGGCACTGAAGAAGGCCGAGGTGCCGGTCCTGATCACCGAGACCAACCGATATCGGCTCAGGGCGGCGCGAGAGATGGGGATCCCGGTCTGGTATGGCGACATCCTGGGTGAGGCGTCCGAGAACGACGTCGAGTTCATGTCCTACGGAACGGTGATCGCCGCGACCGACAACGATGCCTACAACACGCTGGTCGCCACCGACCTCGCGCCCGAGTTCGGGCGCGAGAACGTGCTTCAGATCAGCCGCCTGAAGGAAGGCGCGGTGCGCCATTCGCTGCCCTCCACCCTGGGCGGGCGCGGTTTCGGCAACGGCGGGACGTGGGACGATTACGAGGCGCTTCTGTCGAAGGGCTGGACCATCCGCTCGACCAAGCTGAGCGAGGAATTCGGCCTGACCGACTGGCGCCAGACCCACCCCGAGGCGATCCTGCTGGCGCGGCTTGCCTCGGGCGAGATCAAGTTTCTCAAGGCCGACGACGAGCCCAAGAGCAGCCCCGGGACGCGGCTCTTCGCGCTGATCCCGCCGGACGGAACCAGCGGCGAGGACGGGTAGGGGCGATTTCCCGGCGCGGCCCTCCCTGGGGCCGAAATGGGCGCTCGTCCGCGCCGGGCTTGAAATCCGGGGCTGAAAGAGGGATTGAGGCGGGCAATCCACGGAACCGGACCCATGAACCTCTTCAACGATATCCGCGGTCTCGTCATCGGCGCGCTGAAGGACCTCGAGACCGAGGGCCGGCTGCCCGCCGGGCTCGACACTGCCGCCGTCACGGTCGAGCCGCCCCGCGACGCGCTTCACGGCGACATGGCGACCAACGCCGCGATGGTGCTGGCCAAGCCCGCCGGAATGCAGCCGCGCGAGATCGCCGGGGCGCTGGCCGAGAAGCTGCTGGCGGACGACCGGGTCGAGGCGGCCGACGTGGCGGGGCCGGGGTTCCTGAACCTGCGGCTCGCGACCTCGGTCTGGCAGGGCGTGGTCAGGGCCGCGCTCGAGGAAAGCTACGCCTTCGGCCGGTCGCACATCGGCGACGGGATCAAGGTGAACGTCGAGTTCGTCTCGGCCAACCCGACCGG
>JBNLCA010000093.1:0-3125 GCA_050303575.1 Paracoccaceae bacterium | reverse complement strand
CTCGAACCTGAAGAGCGGCGCGAGCGGGCCGAACGTTTCCTCGGTCGAGAACTTCATGTCGCGGGTGGCGCCGGTGACGATGGTCGGCTGGAAGAAGCAGCCCTCCATCCGCTTGCCGCCGAGGATCACCTGCGCCCCTTTCGAGGTCGCATCGGCGATGTGCTCTTCGACCTTGGCCATGGCGTCCTCATTGACCAGCGGACCGAGGTCGGTGCCGGCCTCGAGCCCGTCGCCCACCTTCAGCGCGGCGACGGCCGCCTTCAGCTTCTCGGCGAAGGCATCGTAGACGCCGGACTGCACGTAGATGCGGTTCGCGCAGACGCAGGTCTGGCCGTTGTTGCGGTACTTGCAGGCGATGGCGCCCTTGACCGCTTCGTCCAGATCGGCGTCATCGAAGACGATGAAGGGCGCGTTTCCGCCCAGCTCCATCGAGCATTTCATCACCTGGTCGGCGGCCTGGCGCAGCAAGATGCGGCCAACCTCGGTCGAGCCGGTGAAGGTGAGCTTGCGGACCTTCGGGTTCTCGCAGAACTCCTTGCCGATGTCGGACGACCGTTTCGAGGTGACGACGGACAGAAGCCCCTTCGGCACTCCGGCGCGCTCGGCCAGGAGCGCCATGGCGAGCGCCGAGAGCGGCGTTTCGGCCGCCGGCCGCGCGACGAAGCCGCAGCCTGCCGCCAGTGCCGGGGCGACCTTGCGACCGATCATGGCGGACGGGAAATTCCAGGGCGTGATCGAACCGACGACGCCGACCGGCTGGCGGATCACCATCAGCCGCTTGTCGGGCTGGTGGCCGGGAATGGTCTCGCCATAGATGCGCTTGGCTTCCTCGCCGAACCATTCGATGAAGCCGGCGCTGTAGGCGATCTCGCCCTTCGCCTCGGCGAGCGGCTTGCCCATCTCGGCGGTCAGGATCGCGCCCAGATCGTCCTGGTTCGCCATCATCAGGTCGAACCACTTGCGCAGCACGTTCGCCCGTTCCTTGGCGGTCTTCGCGGCCCAGGTCTTCATCGCGGCATGTGCGGCGTCGATGGCGCGGGCCACTTCGGCGCGCGAGAGGTTCGGCACCGTGCCGATCACGTCGCCGCGCGCCGGGTTCGTTACCTCGAAGGTGCCGCCGTCGTCGGCATCGACCCATTCACCGCCGACGAAGGCCTTGGAAATGAGGAGCGAGGGGTCCTTGAGCATGGACCGAAGGTCGCTGGCGGTGTCGAGCATCTTGCCCTCCCTGGTCATTACGGATTTGCTGACATGATGTGCACCGGCGGCAGGGAAGATCAAGGAGCGGGCATGGATTGGGACGACGCCTTCGCCAACGCGGCTCATATTCCCGGTGGCGCGGACTATCCGGACCGCTGGGTGGCCGAGGCGGCCGAGTATCGTTCGGTCGAGGCCGCCGTCGGGCGGGCGATGGTCAACCTGCGCTACGGTCCGGGAGAGCGAAACATCTACGACCTCTTCCTTCCTGCGGGGCGGCCCGAGGGTCTCATCGTCTTCATCCACGGTGGTTACTGGTTGCGGTTCGACAAGAGTTACTGGTCGCATCTTTCGGCGGGAGCGACCCAGCGGGGATGGGCGGTCGCGATGCCGTCCTACACGCTCGCGCCCGAGGCGCGGATCGGTGCGATCACGCGCGAGATCGCCGCGGCGGTCGCGGCGGCAGCGGGGCGGGTGGCCGGGCCACTGGTGCTGACCGGCCATTCCGCGGGCGGTCAGCTGTCGGCGCGAATGGGCTGCGAGGAAGTCGATCTTTCGGTGCGCGACAGGATCGCGAGGATCGTGCCCATCTCGCCGGTGGCTGACCTGAGCCTGCTCAAGCTGACCAAGATGAACGCCGACCTGAAGCTCGACCATGAGGAGATCGCCACTGAAAGCCCGGCGCTGAGGCCGCCTCCCGAAGTGCCCGTGCACGTCTGGGTCGGCGGGGCCGAGCGACCGATCTTCCTCGACCAGGCAAGATGGCTATGCGACGCCTGGGACTGCGACATGACGATCGAGCCGGGTCGGCACCATTTCGACGTGATCAACGGGCTGGCCGATCCTGAAAGCGGATTGATGCGGGCGCTCCTGGGCTGAGGTGGCGGCGGTTCCCGCGCCACGCTCACATTGCAGCGTAAGCAAGCGAAGAACATTGACGACTCATATCCGGTTGGCTATGGATATCCAATAGCCAACCGGATATGAGTCGCAGATGACTTCCGCCAACGACGCCCTCTTCAAGGCCCTTGCCGATCCGACCCGGCGGACGCTTTTCGAACGGCTCTGTCGCGAGGGTGCGCTGACCGTGGGTGCGTTGACCGAGACCGCCGGGGTCTCGCAGCCGGTCGTCTCGAAACATCTTGGCGTCCTGAGGCAGGCGGGGCTGGTCGAGGGGCAGCAGGACGGACGTCAGACGCACTACAGCGCGCGTCGCGCGGCGCTGGCGCCGCTGGCCGACTGGACCAGCCAGATGGCGGGCTTCTGGGAGGCGCGGCTGGATGACCTGGAAAATTTGCTTACGAGGATGGACCAGTGACGGAGCCGGAAACCCGATCAATCGTGGTCGAGCGCGAGCTGTCGCATCCGCCCGAGAAAGTCTGGCGCGCACTGACGCAGTCGCACCTGATCGGCGAATGGCTGATGGAGACGGACTTCCGGCCCGAGGTCGGGCACCGCTTCACGTTGCGCGCGGACTGGGGGACGGTCGAGGGCAAGGTGCTGACCGCCGAACCGGTGACGGGCCTCTCCTACGCCTGGAACGACCCGACGATCCGCACAGTCGTAACCTGGACTCTGACGCCCTTGGCCGACGGCACGCATCTCAGGATGGAGCAGACCGGGTTCCGCACCGACCAACCCGCTCGCTACTACGGTGGCGCCAAGGCCGGCTGGCCGCGGCTTCTCGATGCGCTGGAGGCGGTGCTGGCGAGGATGGAGTTGGAGACGTAATGGCGGCCGAAAGGTCACCCTCTGCTTTGATCGATGGCCGCATCGCCGAGCTCGGTGACTGGCGCGGCGAGACGCTGGCGAAGCTGCGCGGGCTGATCCTCGAGACCGATCCCGGGATAACCGAGGACTGGAAATGGCGCGGCGTGCCGGTCTGGTATTGCGACGGCATGATCTGCACCGGCGAAAGCTACAAGGAC
>JBNLCA010000092.1:0-5013 GCA_050303575.1 Paracoccaceae bacterium | reverse complement strand
CGGATAGGCGAGGTTCGCGGGTTTCGAGACCAGCTCGTGCCGGTCGGCGTCGTAGGTGAGGGGGCCCTGGGTTTCGGGGCAGACGAGGGCCTCGAGCATGCGGCGGTCGAACCGGACCTCGGTCGTCGTGGGAGGGGTCGCCGGGTCGGTCATTGCATCACCTCCTCGCCGGTGCCGCCGCGCAGCGCGAATTCGATCAGGGTCACCAGCGTCTCGCGGCGGGTCTGGAGCGAGGGCGCCTCAAGAAGGGCCTGCCTGTCCTCGGGCTCGAACGGGCAGAGCATCGAGAGGGAATTGATCAAAAGCTCGTCCTCGGCTTCGGTCAGCGCGTCCCAGTCGGTGGCGAGTTCCTGCGCGGCGAAGTAGCGGGCGAGAAGGGCGAGGAAGGGTTTGCGCCGGAAGGCCGGGTCATGCTCGGTGGGCCCCAGGTCGCGGGCGAAGTCGGACCAGGTGACATCGGCCTTGAGGTAGGGGGAGAAGCCCGAGACCTCGGCGGTGATGCGGTAGCGCGAGATGCCGGTCAGCGTGATCATGTAGCGGCCGTCCTCGGTTTCCGAAAAGCCCGTCAGGCGGCCGGCGCAGCCGATCGTGTGGAGCCGGCGGTCGCCCTGCGGCGTGTCGTGCGGCTGGATCATGCCGATCAGGCGGTGCGAGGTCTTCATGCAATCGTCGAGCATGGCGAGGTAGCGCGGCTCGAAGATGTGGAGCGGCAGCCGGGCGCGCGGCAGGAGCAGCGCACCGGGCAGCGGGAAGACCGGGATCGTGTCCGGAAGGTCGGCCGCCGTCATCATGGCGTGAATGTAGCGCGCGGGGCGCGTCAGGCAAAGATGAGCGACGAAAGGCGGCGGCGGCCGTCGAGCGCGATCGGATCCTCGGGCTTGAGCGCGTCGAAGATGGTGAAGAGCTGTTTCTTGGCGGCCTCGTCGTTCCAGTTCCGGTCGCGGCGGAAAAGCTCGAGAAGTTCGTCGACGGCGCCCTCGATGTCGCCCTGGGCGTGAAGCGCCTGGGCGAGGTCGTAGCGGGCCTGGTGGTTCTTCGGGTCGGCCTCGACCGCGGCGCGCAGTTCGGCGACGGGGCCGGCGGAGGCGGCCTGCTTGCGGAGCGCGAGCTGGGCGCGGACGGCCTCGATCTCGGGCGCATGGGCGATCTTGGCGGGGGCGTTGTTGATCAGCGCCTCGGCCTGGTCGTCGTTGCCGAGCGCGAGGTGCGCGCGGGCAAGGCCGCCCATCGCGGCGGCGTTCTCCGGTTCCTCGGCGAGGATGGCGGCGAAGGTCTCGGCGGCGTCCGTGGCGGCGCCCTGGGTCAGCATCTCCTCGGCCGCGGCCAGCGCCTCGGCAAGGCCGCCGTCACCGGCAAGCCCGCTCAGCCGGTCGATGAAGGCCTTGATCTCGGACTGCGGCACGGCGCCCTGGAAACCGTCGACCGGCTGGCCCTGCCAGAAGGCGTAAACCGTCGGGATCGACTGGATGCGCATCTGCTGGGCGATGCCCTGGTTCTTGTCGACGTCGATCTTGACGAGGCGCACCTTGCCCTTCGCCTCGGTCACGGCGGCCTCGAGCTGCGGGCCGAGCGTCTTGCAGGGGCCGCACCAGGTGGCCCAGAAGTCGACGATGACCGGGACCTCCTTCGAGGCCTCGACGACGTCGGCCATGAAGGTGGCCTCGGTCGTGTCCTTGATCAGGTCGCCGGCGGCGGGCGCCTCGGGGGTCTGTCCGAGTTCGATCATGGGGGCCTCCGTGAATGGTTCGGGTCTTAGATGGCGCAAAGCGCCTGATCCTTCAAGGTCAGGTCCCGGGTCGGCGGTCAGGAAGCGGCAGGCAGCCGGTCAACCCGGCGGGCAGGACCAGCGTCGCCCCGGCGGCGTAGAGGCGCCGGCCGAGACCCGGCACGTCGCTTTCCACGGTGACCGAGAAACGGGTGCGCGCCAGGATCGCGCTGTCTTCGGGCAGCCGCGCCAGGAAGTCCGGTCCGGGAAGGAGGACGACGGCGGCGGGCGCGGCATCGGTGAAGAACATCACCGCCGCCATGGTGCCGATCCAGCCGGCGAGGACCACGACCAGGGCCGCCATGACGCGCAGCGGCGTCACCTGGCGCCGCCGGGGGCCGTCGAAGGCTTATGCAAGACGGTTCGAAGAGCCTCGCGGCGCGGCAGACGGGGCCTAGTAGTCGTGCACATGCTCGACCGTCACGCCGGCTGCCTCGAGCTCGCGCAGCCGGTTGGTCAGGCCCCAGACCTTCATCTCGACGAGGTGGCGGTAGTCTCGCGTTCCCTGCCGCTGGAAACTGTAGAGCGGCGTGATGCCGGGCGTGGCGGGGCTGTCGGTCAGGACGGTGACCAGGATGTCGTCGTTGCCGGCGATCTCGACCATGCTGCCGCCAGCCTCGGCGATGCGCATCAGGATCTGGGTGAAGGCGGCGTAGCGCGGGGTTTCGATCTCGATCCCCTGCGGCAGGGTGGCAACGACGGTGACGCCGGGGATCGCCTGCAGCGCCTCGGGCGCCATGTCCTTGACCACCGAGCGCAGCGTCAGCTCGTCCGGCCCCGTGACGTTGTCGACGGCCTTGCCGATGACGCCTGCGTAGAGGGCCTTGGTCCGGTTCTCGATGCCGAGCGCGATGGCGCGCTCCCAGTCGCGGGGAACGCCCGAGTTGGCGTCCCAGAGCGCGTTGGCATCCGAGGTGAAGTTCCACTTGTACCAGGGCGTCTGGTTCAGGAAATCGGCATAGGCGCTGGCCTGGAGTGCCGAGAGATCGTCGAGCGGCGCGCGGGTCGGGCCGCGCACCAGCGTCATGATCCGGCCCAGCGTCTCCTCGTAGGCCGCCTTCAGCGCCATCTCGAGCGTGAAGCTGGCCCCGATCGTGTAGAGCGTCTGTTTCGACGAGGTATCCATGCCGCCGTGCGCTTCGGCGGTCTTCTTCAGTTCGCAGAGCGACGACCAGTAGCCCTTGATCGCCGGGAAGAATTCGTAGGTGTGCGGGTCCTGGGTCTGGATGACGCTGGCGTAGTCCTCGTAGGCGTGGACGATGTGCCATTCGGGATAGGTCGTGTAGGTGCGGCTTTCCGGGCGGCGGTTGGCCTCGGGCAGGATCGAGGCGTAATCGTTCGTCAGGGGCGTACCCTTGCACATGAACTCGACGTACCCGATGGGCGCGGCGAGGCCGATCGCGATCAGGATCACGAGGACAACGATCCGGCGCAGCCAGACGGTGAGCCACAGGATGAAACGCATCATTCTCTCTCCACGAGGAGGCCCGAGGCCAGGGCGAAGCCGCCAAGCGCGATATGGGGCAGGTTGGCGAGAATCTTGAAGCCGAACGGCAGGTCGAGAACGCCGTTGGTGAAGATCCCGAAGTCGAGGTAACCCGAGCCGACGACCAGCCCCATCGCCCCGTCGGCAAGGTAGAGTGCGCCGAAGGTGATCAGGAAGAACCGCGCCGCCCGCTGCGAGATCAGCGCCGAGGCCAGCGCCCAGAGCGCCGAGACGAGATGCAGGCTGTCATCGAAGAGGTCGAGCGCGAAGACGCCGAAGGCAAGGCCGTTCTCATCGGTGAGGCCGGGGATGTAGTTCAGAGCGGCCGCAGAAAGTAGCGCCACGAAGTAACCGAGACAGATCAGGCGAAGCAGGGTCAAAGGTCGGCCAAGTAGTTGTCCCACAGGGCATTTCTCAAGACGAGGCCGGGGTCGGCCTCGCGCTTGAAAGTAGCGAATTCCGCCGCCCTTGGATAGGCGCGGGCGAACTGATCCTTCGTGGCGTGTGGCCGATAGGGCAGATAGTAGGTGCCGCCGATGGCGATCATCCCTTCGATCATGCCCTGCGTCATGCGCTTCATGTCGGCCTCGGCGCGTTCTGTCATCTCCTGGCTGAAGGACATGACCGCCGCGATCCGGTCGACGGGCGCGTAGGTCAGGTATGGTGTTCGGTCGGCCGCGATGTAGCGCAGGGTGACGTTCAGCATCTCCTGGTAGGAGGGCGGGATCACGTCGCGGCACAGCGCGAGGAAATCGGTGAACCGGTCGGGGGCGACGAAATATTCGTGCAGGATGTCGGTGCGGTTGTCGTCGCGGTCGTCGAGCGTCACGACGGGTTCGTTGATCAGCGAATTTCGCGTCACCTCGCCGTCCGCGATCATCGGGTTCAGGCTTGCCTCGGTCCACCAGCGCAGGCGCTTGAACGGCTCGTTGTAAAGCTGCGTGCGGTAGATCCGTGCCGCCGCGTGGGACGAAAACCCCGAGCCGGAGGCCGCCGGCAGGTCCGACTGGTTCGCGGTGGGCGCGTAGGTGATCAGAAGCGCGTCGGTGAAGAAGTCCGAGCGGCTGACGTTGAGCCGGCCGTAGGCCATGTTGACCGCAGGGTCGTTCACCGCCTGGGTGAAGGCCGGCGCGAAGTCTTCGGCCGGCATCGTGCGGAAACTGGGCGCAAGGCGCAGGTTGTCGGCCGCCTCGACCTCCATCTCGGTGATCAGGCCGGTGAGGCCGTAGCCGCCCATCGCATGGGCGAAGAGGTCGGCATTTTCGGGGCGCGAACAGGTGACGAGATCGCCATCGGCGGTCAGCATCTTCACGGATCGCACCGTCGCGCCCATCGGCCCAAATGGCACCGGCCAGCCGTGGGCGTTGACCGAGAAGGTGGCCGCGACGCCGAAGTCGTGGTTCGACTGCATGACCTTGGGCGACATGCCAAGGGGGTCGAGGGCCGCGATCACCCGGCTCCAGCGGGCGCCTGCGTGGCAGCGGAAGGTGCGGGCGGTCTTGTCGGGCTCGATGAAGGCGCTGTCACAGGTGATGGCGTGACCGTCGCGCGGGATCGCCTGGGCGCCCATCGAATGACGTGCCGCGCCGATATTGACCGGGCGGCCGGCCGCCTTCGCCTCGGAGAGCTCCGCCCGCAAGGCGGCGACGAGCGTGTCGCCCGGGTCTTCCGTCAGCACGATGTGCTTGTGGACCGGCGTCGGCGACAGGCCCGACGCGTCGTTCATCCAGCCTTCGGGAGTGCCGGAGATCAGCGGCGTGCC
>JBNLCA010000091.1:0-4981 GCA_050303575.1 Paracoccaceae bacterium | reverse complement strand
GCCGCCGGCGCAAGATACTATCCGTCAGGTGATCTGGACGGCCCGGACGACGCCATGCTGACGGCGCGCCTGGTCACGGACTGGTCGGCGACGGAAGACAGCGTCGACCGGTTCCTCGACCTTCTGCGCGGCTAGGCTGCGCGCTCAGACGAGCGCGCCGCCGTCGCTGTCGTCGCCGGTCTGCTCGATCAGCCGGTCGAAGTCGGGGGTCACGACATGGCGCGTCCCCTCCAGCATGATCACACCGTCGGCCTTCAGCCCCGAGATCTGCCGGCTCACGGTCTCGAGCGTCAGGCCGAGATAGTCCGCCATCGCCTCGCGCGTCAGCGGCAGATCGAACGTGAAGCGCCCCTCGATCGGCGCAGCACCGATCTGGCCGCTGCGCCGGGCAAGGATGACGAGGAGGCTCGCGATCTTCTCGCGCGCCGTCTTGCGGCCCAGAAGCAGCATCCATTCGCGCGCCGCATCCAGCTCGTCCAGCGTCATCTGCAGAAGCCGCCCGGCGATATGCGGCGTGCGCTCCATCATCTCCTCGAAGGGACGGCGGCGGAAGCAGCACATGGTGACCGGCGTGACCGCCTTGACGTCGTAGGCCGCGGTTTCGCGCCCCGGCCGGCCGACGAAATCGGACGGCAGCAGAAGGCCGACCATCTGGGTCCGCCCGTCCTCCATTGTCTGGGTCAGCGTCGCAACGCCCGAGACCACCGAGGCGACGAAATCCATCTTGTCGCCCGACCAGATCACCGTCTGGCCCGGCTCGAACGAGCGGTAGTACTTGATCGCCTCAAGTACGCCGAGCTCATCCGGCTCGCAGCGCGCGCAAACCGCCCGGTGGCGGATGGGGCAATCGCCGCAATCCTTCGTGAGGATGAAATCCTTGGCTGGCATCGATCCGTTCGCGCTTGATCAGGATCAAGGTCTCCCCCGACCCTCGGGGCGAATGTAGGCGCATGAGACACGATCCGCAACTCGCCCGCTTGGGCCTGTTCGATGCGCGCGTGCCGCGCTACACCAGCTATCCGACCGCGCCGCAGTTCGCGGGCGGTGTGGGGGCGGACCAGTTTGCGCAGTGGATCGCGACCATCCCTGCGGACGGGCAGATCTCGCTCTACCTGCACGTGCCGTTCTGCCGCAAGCTTTGCTGGTTCTGTGCCTGCCGGACGCAGGGCACCGCGACGCTGGGTCCGGTGGCGGCCTATATCGAGGTGCTGAAGGCCGAGTTGCGGCTTCTTGCGGCGCAGCTGCCTTCGGGTGTGACACTCTCGCGCCTGCACTGGGGCGGCGGCACGCCGACGCTGATGGATGCCGGCCTGATTCGCGACCTTTCCCGCGCCGTCTTCGATGTGGCGCCGCTGGGTCAGGGGGCCGAGTTCTCGGTCGAGATCGACCCGAACGAGATCGACGGCGCCCGGCTCGACGCGCTGGCCGACGCCGGGCTCACCCGCGCCTCGATCGGGGTGCAGGATTTCGATCCGGCGATCCAGGCGGTCATCGGGCGCGAGCAAACGTACGAGGTCACCCGCAGCGCCGCCGAGGAGATCCGCAACCGCGGCATCGGGTCGCTGAACGCCGACATCCTTTTCGGCCTTCCCGGCCAGACGACCGCGAAGATGTCTGAAAGCGTGCAGAAGCTGCTCTCGCTCTCGCCCGACCGGGTGGCGCTTTACGGCTACGCGCATGTGCCCTGGATGGCGCGGCGCCAGGTGATGATCCCGACCGACCAGTTGCCCCGCCCCGAGGAGCGCTACGACCTGTTCGAGACCGCCCGCGAGCTCTTCCGCTGGGACGGCTACCGGGAGGTCGGCATCGACCATTTCGCACGGCCCGACGACGGCCTGGCCGTTGCGGCGGAAGCCGGACGGCTCAGGCGCAACTTCCAGGGCTATACCGACGACACCGCGCAGGTCCTGATCGGCCTGGGCGCTTCGGCCATCTCGCGCTTCCCGCAGGGCTATGCCCAGAACGCACCGGCGACGTCGGACTACACCCGCTCGATCCGCGACGGCCGTTTCGCGACCGTCCGGGGCCACGCGATGTCGGCCGACGACCGTTTGCGCGGCCGGATGATCGAGGCTCTGATGTGCGACTTTCGGATCGCCACGGACGAGATGGTGCGCGATTTCGGCGCCGAGCCAGAAATGGTAGCGGGCCTTTTTGCCAAGGCCGCGAAGGCCTTCACCGGCATGGTCGAGGTCACGCCGGAGGGTCTCTCGATCCCCGAGCGTGGACGTCCCCTCACACGGATGATCGCGCGCAGCTTCGACGCCTACGACCTTTCGAAGGCCGGCCACTCGCCGGCGCTCTGAAGATCAGGAGGCCTGCGCGATCCGTCGCGTGCCGAAGCGCGGCAGCGGCGTTCCGGGCGGGTCCGGCGGCGGAAGCTCGGCCGTGAACGGATCGTCCGAGATCACCCGCCAGAGCGCCAGCGGCTTGCGCCGCCTGCCCGCGGTGGCGCGCGCCAGCGAACGGCGACGGAGTTCGCGGTCGACCGCCTCGCGGACGATCTGGCCGAGCGATGTATCCTCGTCCTCCGCCAACCGGTGGAGGAGCGCGAGGGTCGAGAGCGGGAGCTTGAGCGATACGGTCTGCATGGCCCGACTCTGCGCGAGCCATGGTTAATTCGGCGTGAAGATCAGCCGTGCCCGATCACCTGCGGCCCCTCGCAGGCGTGGCGGTGGCATTCCAGCTCCAGCGTCGAATGACCGATGCCCAGCACCTTGAGGCGCCGGCGCAGCGCGGCCTTGATCGCGTCGGCGTCCGACCAGCGGCCCTCGGCGACGACGACGTGCGCCTCGAGCGCGGCGTGCTGCTCTTCCATCTGCCACAGATGCAGGTGGTGGATGCCGGCGACCCCGTCCTCGGCCCGAAGTTCCGCCATCACCGCTTCGGTCGAGATGCCGTCCGGCGCGCCCAGCATCAGGACCCGGATCGCGCCGCCGATCTCGGCGAAGGCGTGCCAGAGAATGTAGGCGGCGATCAGAAGCGTGACGGCTGGGTCGACCCAGTTGAGGTTCCAGAGGATGACCGCCGTGCCCGCGATCATCACGCCGACCGAGCCCAGCGCGTCGGCAAGGTTGTGCAGGAACGCGGCGCGGATGTTCATCGAGTCCTTCGCCATCGAATAGGTCAGCGCGGCGGTGACAAGGTCGATGACGAGCGCGATGGCTGCAAGGATGACGACCGGCCAGCCGAGGATCGGCTCGGGCGCGGCGAAGCGGGCGATGGCCTCATAGACCAGATAGGCGCCGATCAGGATCAGTGTGGTGTAGTTGACCAGCGCCGCGACGGTCTCGGCGCGGGCATAACCGAAGGTCATGCGTGCGTCGGCCGGACGCCGGGCGATCTTGCGGGCGGCAAAGGCGATGACCAGCGAGAAGGCGTCGGAAAGGTTGTGGATCGCATCGGCAACCAGCGCGAGGGAGCCCGACAGGAGCCCGCCCACGATCTGCGCCACGGTCAGCGCGACATTGACGAGGATCGCCAGCCCGACGCGGCGGTCCCCGGAGGCGGGGTCGATGTGGTGATGATGGTGGTGGCCGTGGTGATCGTGGGGCATGGGGTTGCCTCGTTGAGTTTGAGCCCGGCTGCGCCGAACGGCTCGCGCCGCCCGTCACCTTCGGTCCGATCAGTCCTCGCGTAAGCGGTCGGCTGCCACACGGTTGTCGGCAAGGGCGCTTTCGCGCAAGGCAAGCTGGGTGTCGTTCCAGGCCGGGTAACCGCCGCCGGTTGCCAGAAGACCCGAAATGCCCGGCTCTGCGGCGTCGTTGCAGGTGCCTTGGAACCTGGTCGAGAGGTAGATGTAGTAGGGCATCATCAGATAGGCATGATCGCCCGGCAGGCCGCCGTTCGGGGTCACGACAAAGATGTGGTAGACGGGAAAGCCGATAAGCTCGAAACGGTAGTTCGCCTTGAACGGGTCGATCAGGGTGGTTGCGTCGATCGGAAAGGAAATGTTCGGGCAAAGCTGCGAGAAGGCGTCGGAAAAAGCCCTTCGGCTGCGCAGGCCCGAGGCCTGGACGAAGCGGTCGAGCGTAGCTCTGGCGGCGGCCTCGTCGGGTTGATCGTTCGCGTCGAGCACGTGGAAGTGCAGGTAGCTCTTGGCGCTGTATGCGGCCGGCGGCTGCGCCGGGTCGCCGGTCTGCGTCGCACAGGCCCAGGTGTAGAGCGTGCTGGCATCTTCAAGCGTCGAGAACGGCCTTTGCCTCCTGATCGAGAACATGTTCTCGTAAAGCAAGATACAGGCGGCCCGAAGCGTGAGCTTGCCAAGTGTCAGATCCATCATCGCCGTGTCCCTCCCTCGGGGCTAGCCGGTTCCCACCTCGCTCGCGATCTCGGCGCGGCTCTTGCGGGCGCGTTCGGTCGCGCTCTTCAACTGCCCGCAGGCGGCCATGATGTCTTCGCCGCGGGGGGTGCGGATGGGGCTCGCGTAGCCGGCCTTGTAGACGATATCGGCGAAGGCCTCGATGCGGCTCCAGTCCGAGCGCTCATACGGTGCGCCGGGCCATTCGTTGAACGGGATCAGGTTGATCTTGGCCGGTATGCCGCGGATCAGCTTGACAAGGCGGCGGGCGTCCTCGTCGCTGTCGTTCAGGCCCTTCAGCATGACGTACTCGAAGGTGATCCGCTCGGAATTCGAGAGGCGGGGGTAATCGCGGAGCGCACCCAGGAGCGTCTCGATGTTCCACTTCTTGTTGATCGGCACGAGGCGGTCGCGGATCTCGTCGGTGGTGCCGTGGAACGACACGGCCAGAAGGCAGCCGATCTCTTCGGCCGCCCGCGCGATCTCGGGGACGACACCCGATGTAGACAGCGTGATGCGGCGGCGGGAAAGCGCGATGCCCTCGCCGTCCATGACGACCTTCATCGCGTCCCGCACGTTCTCGAAATTGTAAAGCGGCTCGCCCATGCCCATCAGAACGACGTTCGACACCAGCCGAGTCTCGTTCTTGGGGTCGCCGGGCTTGGGCCATTCGCCAAGGTC
>JBNLCA010000090.1:0-2780 GCA_050303575.1 Paracoccaceae bacterium | reverse complement strand
CCCGCCAGAAACGTTACTTCCGAAAGATCAGGACTATCTCAGCCGCCCGTGACCAGCGTCCACCAGATCTTGCCGGTGGGCTCCTGGTAGAACGAGAAGCCGAGGTCGCGGGCCGTGGGGTCGAGCATGACGCGGCGGGTGTCGGCTTCCAGCATCCAGGCCTGGATCGTCTCGATCTCGGTCTCGTAGGTCTCGGAGATGTTCTCGCCCTTGACCTGGCCCGAGTAGCCGGCGTTGCGGCCGCGATCGAGCGGCGAGGATCCGTCCGAGCCGAAGTGCCACGGCCGCGCCTGACGCGCCATGTCGCGCGGATGGACCGCGGCGGCGTTGTTGAGCGCGCTGCTGAGCTGCAGGGGGCCGGCGCCGGAGGCCTGGCGCAGCGTGTTGATCGTGTCGAGCGCGCGGTTCTGGATCTGGCCCTGGTTGGCGGCCGAGATGCGGTAGACGCCCTTGCCACCGGACCCTTCGGGGGTGGTGCAGGCGCTCAGAGCAAGGGCTGCCGTCAAGGCGAAAAGGACTGCACGCACGTTGATTTTCCTGGCTCTGGCCTCGTTCTGGCGGCACCCTTATCGCGAAGACGGCGCTGATTCAAATGGTCAAAGATGCAACAGTCGGCAAAGTGACGCCTGTGTGAATTGATGAACACGGTCTGCGGGACTATGTTCTGCCCCTGATTTTGATCGGAGTACGCGACATGACCGGCGATTCCTCCTCGCCCCTGAACCGGCGCCGCTTCCTCGGGACCGCTGCCCTGGCGCTTGGTGCCACCGCCGTTCCCGCCTTCGGACAGCAGGCCGGATCGTCCACCGAGTTCGAGAACAACATCAACTACGGTGTGACGCACAATATCTCTAGCTTCACCACCCGCGACTGGCGGCCCTACTTCTCGAACACCCGTGGCGGCGCGATCCTCGTCGACATCGACTCGCGCGCCGTGAACTTCTGGAACGACGACCAGTCGATCTACCGGCTCTACCCCTCGTCGATCCCGATGACCGAGGATCTGACCCGCCGGGGCCGCACCTCGGTGGTGCTCAAGGACCCGTCGCCCGACTGGCGCCCGACGCCTTCCATGAAAGCCCGCAACCCGGAATGGCCGGACTACATTCCCGCCGGGCCCGACAACCCGCTCGGCACCCGCGCGATGCACTTGGGCTGGCAGTATTACCGCATCCACGGCACGCACGACACGCGCAAGATCGGTCGCCGTTCGTCGAACGGCTGCATCGGTCTTTACAACGAACATATCGAGGAGCTTTACGCCCTCGCCAAGGTCGGCACCCAGGTCGTCGTGATCTGAGGCCGCTCTGCACGTAAGACCGGAACGGCGGCCCTTGGGGCCGCCGTTTTGCATTTGATCACGGCAATCCGAGCGTCCAGTAGGGCGCCGGTGCGGCCTCGTCCGGCCCGGTCGGGCCCGGGACGCTGTTGAGAACCGGGTCCGAGGAGAGCAGGAACTCGGCAATCGCCGCCGCATCCTCGTCGGTAAGTCCGGCATAGGCGGGCCAGGGCATCGCCGGGGCCAGAACCCGTCCGTCGGGCCGGACGCCGGTTCTGAGTGCCGAGATGATGTCCTCGCGGGTCCAGCCGCCAAGGCCGGTCTCGTCCGGTGTGAGGTTCGGCGGCCAGAAAGTTCCCAACCCCGGGATCTGAAAGCCGATATTGCCGCCGATCAGTCCCGCCTCGACCATCGGTGCGCCGTCCGGCCCGCGCGGGCTGTGACAGTCGGAACAGACCATGATGCGCGTCAGGTAGGCGCCGCGCACGGCAAGCTCGGCATCCGTTTCGGCGCAGACGGTGCCGGGGATCAGAAGCGGCAGCCCGATCAGGACCGCCGTCCTCAGCAGGCCGTGACGAAGGCGTTGGGTATCCTTGCTCATCGGCTTACGCCTCGGCCTCGGCCGGAAGGAACTCGAGCCCGTATTCCTCGCCGAGTCTGGCGACCCGGTCCCACTCGAGCGAGGGAAGCTTCGCCAGATCGAGGAAGAACCGCTCGAATCCGCCCGGGGTGACGGTGACAAGCAGCCGGCCGGTGCTGCCGCCGATATTGAGGAAGTTGTGGCGGATGCCTTTGGGCAGCACGGTCGTGGCACCGGGGCCGGCGACGAAGGTTTCCTCGCCGCACCAGATGCGGAAGGTGCCTTCCAGCACGTAGAACACCTCGTCCTCGCGATGGTGGATGTGCGGCGGGGTGCCCTCGTCCGGGCCGACGACGTCTTCCCAGATGCCGATGCGGCCGCCTGTGTCGGCCGAGGCGATGCGGATGAGATGCTGGCCCAGGGCCAGGCTTTCGGTGTGATCGCCGGGCGCGCAGATGGCGGCGGCGGTGAAGGGTCTTGTCATGTTGGTCTCCAGCTGTGGGATCCGCCCTCCGGCGGAACTGGCGGCGACCATACGGAGCGGCTTGCGATCCAGAAGCCGTGATCATCTGGACAGATTGTCCGGTCAGAGCGAACATGGGCCATGGCGCTCTTCGACGAAATCGAGGTCTTCGCCCGCGTCGTCGAGGCGGGCAACATCACCCGGGCAGCAGGCCAGCTTGGCCTGTCGAAGTCGCGCGTCAGCGAATGCGTCATGGCGCTCGAGGACCGGCTCGGGGTGCGTCTTCTGGATCGGACCACCCGCAGGGTCTCGCCCACCGAGGCAGGACGCATCTTCTACGAACGCTGCCGGAGGGCGCTGGACGAGGCGCAGGCCGGTGTCAGCGAAGTCATGGCGCGGCAGGACGAGCCGGTCGGCCACCTGCGCATCGGCGCGCCGGAAGGTTTCGCCGACCGCTA
>JBNLCA010000089.1:0-1958 GCA_050303575.1 Paracoccaceae bacterium | reverse complement strand
GTCGGGTCCGGCCGCTGGGTGAAGCCCGAGGAATAGGCGCGGCGGAACATCAGCTCGATATTCTCGGGGTTCTCGCCCTCCATGTGGCGCCGGAAGACGTCCTCGATCACCGCCGCCATCGCCTGCGGCCCGACCGCCGAGGCGTAGCATTCGCCGTAGCCGGTGATGCCGTCGTCGGTGGTGATCTTTGGGAAGATCCAGTAGCGTCCGCCCCAGCCGGGATCGGGTGGCGTGACGATGAAGATCTCGAGATCCTTCAGGCGCATGGTCTGTCCTTTCCGGTCGCGCCGCAGGGTGTGCACGGGTGCCGGTTCGGCGCAAGGGGGTGGCATGGTCAGGATCGTGACGGCGGGGCCCGAGGACGCGGGGATGCTGGCATGCGCCGAACCCGGCGTCTTCGCCGGCCCGGTGGGTCCCGCCCGCGCGGCAGAGTTCCTCGCCCGGCCCGGTCATGTCCTCTGCCTTGCGGTAGACGGCGCGCGCGTGGTCGGGCAGGGGATGGGGCTGGTCCTTCACTATCCGGACCGGCCGGAGCAGTTCTGGCTGAACGAATTGACCGTCGCGCCGGACTGGCGGGGCAGGGGGATCGGCAAGCTGCTTGCCGGACGGCTTCTCGACGAAGGACGGGCACGCGGTGGCCCTGTCATCTGGGTCGATGCCGATCCCGGTAACGCGGCGGCCGTGGCGATCTACACCTCGCTCGGCGGCGCGCGGTCGGGCGATCTCACGGTCTTCGAATGGAGGGCGCCGGAATGACACTGACCCTGAAGCGCCTCGGGCCTGAGGATCTCGCGCTTCTGCTCGCCGTGCCCGAGGACCTTCTGGACAATCCGGTCGACGCCGACCAGGCCCGCGCCTTTCTCGCCGATCCCGGGCACGAGATGGTGCTGGCGCTGATGGGCGACGAAGTTGTCGGCTTCGCCTCGGGGACGATCCTCCTGCACCCGGACAAGAAGCCCTCGATGTTCATCAACGAGGTCGGAACGCGAGACGAATGGCTGCGGCAGGGAATCGGCAAGGCAGTGACCCACCGGCTGATCGAGGTCGCACGCGAGCGCGGCTGCAAAGGCGTCTGGCTCGGCACCGAACCCGACAACGACGCCGCATTGGCGCTCTACCGCAGCCTCCAGGGCGACGAGATCACCATCGTCGGTTTCGGCTGGGACGGCGCTTTCGACGGCTAGAACAGGATGACGTTGCGCCGCGCCGCGCCGGTGCGGGTGTCGGCGATCGCCTCGTTGATCTGGTCGAGCGTCCAGCGCCCCGAGATCAACGCGTCGAGCTTCAGCCGACCCTGCGCGTACAGATCCACCATCCAGCGGATGTCGCGCGCGAGCACCGTGTCGCCCATGAAGGATCCGGTCATCGCCTGACCGGTCGCCGCAACGACCACCGGCTCGTAACTCGACTTCGCGCCGGAATGCGGCATGCCCACCATCACCATCCGCCCGCCGGGGGCGAGGAAGCGCGGCGCGGTGTCGTAAGCCGGGATCGCGCCCACGGTGACCAGCACCGCATCGGCGCCGCGGCCGGCGATCTTCTTCGCCGCCGACCACGGCTTTGGCTCGGTCGCCAGAACGAAGTCGGTCGCACCGAACTCAAGCGCCGCGTCGCGTTTCGCCTCGGCTGTGTCGACGGCGATGACCCGCGCCGCCCCGGCGATGCGCGCGCCCTGGATCGCGTTCAGTCCGACGCCGCCGGCGCCGATCACCACGACCACCTCGCCCGGCCGGACGCGGGCGGTGTTCACCACCGCGCCGATACCGGTGATGACCCCGCAGGAGAGAAGCGCCGCCGCCTCCATCGGAAGCTCGCCCGGAATCGGCGCCAGCTGCGATGCGTCGACCACCACCTTCTCGGCAAACGCGCCGCAGTTCAGCCCCTGCGCCAGCGCGCCGCCGTCCGCCGTGGCGAGCGGGCTGCCGCCGTGGTCGGGTTGAACCTGGCAGAGTGTCGGC
>JBNLCA010000088.1:0-8269 GCA_050303575.1 Paracoccaceae bacterium | reverse complement strand
ATCGCCCCAGGCATGGACCTCGATCTTCGGTGGCGGTCGGTCGGCGTTCAGCATCAGGCTCGACATCTCGGCCAGCGTGTCGTCGGCATAGAGGTAGTCGTAGCGCATCCGCTCGCCCGAGAGGATGATCAGCGCAGGGTCGAAGAGGTTCACCACGTTGGCGAGGCCGGCGGCGAGATAGCGCCCGGCGCGGCGAAAGATTGTGCGGGCGGCGCCGTTGCCGGCCTTGGCGTGATCGAAAAGGCTTTCCAGAAGTACGCCCACCGGCTGGCCGTCACGGCCCAGCGCCGTCGCCGCCTCGCGGGCGAGCGCATAGTCTGCGACATAGGCCTCGAGGCAGCCGCGCTGGCCGCAGCGACACAGCGCGCCGTCGAGCTGGACCTTGGTATGGCCGAGCTCCAGCCCGATTCCGCGCGCGCCGCGATAGAGCCGGTGGTTCACCACCAGCCCCATGCCGAGGCCGTGCTCGATGGTTACGACGGCGAAATCGGCCAGTGCGCGCCCGGCGCCGAACCAGAGCTCGGCCAGGGTGACAAGGTTGGCGTCGTTGTCGACCAGCACCGGAAGGCCGAGGCGGGCAGCCGCCTCGGCGGCGACATTGCGGTCACGCTCGGCCAGGATCGGCGACCAGAGAACGCGGCCGGTCAGACCCTCGACGAAGCCGGGCACGCCGAGGCCGACCGCCGACAGTGCGGTGCGCGGGATGCCGGCCTTGGCCGAAACGGCCGACAGGAGCGCGTCGGCGGCGGGCAGAAGATCGTCCAGCGCGTGGACGCCGGGTTTCTGCGGAACGACCTCGCTGGCGATCAGCTGGCCGGCGAAATCGACGATGACGGCGGTATGTTCCCGGTCGGAGAGCTTGATGCCGGCGACATGGCGCGCGGCGGGCCGGACGCCCAGCGCGACGGGGGGACGGCCCCGGGCGCTGTCGCGCGGCGCGGCGATTTCCTCGATCAGGCCCGAGTCGAGGAGTTCCGAGGTGATGGCGGTGACCGACGCCGGGCTGACGCCGAGGTCCTTGGCGATCTGCACGCGGGGTAGGGTTCCGGCAGCGCGGATCCGCTCGAACACCTGCTGGCGCAGCGGGCGCTGGGCGTCGGTGAAGGGCTGGATCAGCGGGCCGACGCCCTGGCGATCGGCGGCAGGGGCATCCATATTATTCGGTCCCCGAAGTAAGTTTCTTAAGATTGGCGGAGTGCAGCGCTGGCTCGCGCACGAATATTGCTGCGTTGCAGCACGTTTTGGCTGAATAGTCCACGCGAGCAGGATGATCGGCGGCTTTTATTTTGACAACTGAAATTATGAACGCCATTCTGCCCGCGCCGGGCCGAATCCGCCCGGTGGCCGCAAGAGCCGCTTCCGGGAGGAGCCCATGCAGATGATCCGACTGGCCGCCGTGGGCACCACGGTCGGCGCCTTCATTGCGAGCGGGGGTGCGTGATGTTCATCGGACTGGATCTCGGCACCTCGGGCCTGAAGGCAATCCTGATCGACGAAGCGCAGAACGTGATCGGCGAGGCGACCGCGCCGCTGACTGTCTCGCGCCCGCATGACGGCTGGTCCGAGCAGTTGCCGGCCGACTGGCTGAGCGCGACCGAGAAGGCGATGGACCAGCTCGCGGCGGCGCACAAGCTGGATGCCGTGAAGGGGATCGGGCTTTCGGGCCAGATGCACGGCGCGACGCTTCTGGACAGCTCGGACGAGGTGATCCGTCCCTGCATCCTGTGGAACGACACCCGCAGCCATGCCGAGGCGGCGGCGCTCGATGCCGATCCCAAGTTCCGCAACCTGACCGGCAACATCGTCTTTCCGGGCTTTACCGCGCCCAAGCTCCTGTGGGTGCGCAAGAACGAGCCGGCGAACTTCGACCGGGTCGCCAAGGTGCTTCTGCCCAAGGACTACCTGCGCCTGTGGCTGACTGGCGAGCATGTCGCCGAGATGTCGGACGCGGCCGGGACAAGCTGGCTCGACACCGGCAAGCGTGACTGGGACGACGGGCTTCTGGAAGCGACGTATCTGAGCCGGGCGCAGATGCCGCGGCTGGTCGAAGGCTCCGAGGTTTCGGGCACGCTGCGCGATGCGCTGGCCGAGCGCTGGGGTCTGCCGAAGGGCGTGGTCGTGGCCGGCGGCGGCGGCGACAACGCTGCCTCGGGCGTTGGAGCGGGGGTCGTGAAGGCCGGGCAGGCCTTTGTCTCGCTCGGCACCTCGGGAGTGCTTTTCGCGGCGAACGAGGGCTATCAGCCCGATCCCGACACCGCCGTTCACACGTTCTGCCACGCGCTTCCGGGCACCTGGCACCAGATGGGCGTGATCCTTGCCGCGACCGATGCGCTGAACTGGTACGCCAAGCTTGTCGGGCAGGACGCGGCGAAGCTGACGGGCGAGCTCGGCGCGCTACAGGCGCCGGGGAAGACGCTGTTCCTGCCGTATCTCGGCGGTGAACGGACGCCGCTGAACGATGCGAAGATTCGTGGCGCGTTCCTCGGGCTCGAGCACGCAACCGACCGTGCCGCCGGAACGCGCGCGGTTCTGGAAGGCGTGACCTTCGCCATCCGCGACTGCCGCGACGCGCTTGCCGCGACCGGCACGACGATGGACACGATCCTTGCGATGGGTGGCGGCAGCCGGTCGGACTACTGGCTTTCGGCCATCGCGACGGCGCTGGGCCAGCCCCTGCAACTGCCCGTCGCCGGCGATTTCGGCGGCGCGTTCGGGGCAGCGCGCCTTGGACTGATGGCGGCCACCGGCGCCGGGGTCGAGGCCGCTCCGCCCCCTGCCATCGAACGCGAAATTCACCCCACCCCGGCCCTTGAGGCCGCATTCACCGACGCCCATGCCCGCTACAAGGCGGCCGCGCAATCCATCGGAGCCCTGTCATGACCGACTTCTTCAAGGGGATCGAACCCCTCAAGTACAGCCCGCGCTCGAAGAGCGAACTGGTCTTCCGCCACTACAACCCGGACGAAAAGGTCATGGGCAAGAAGATGGCCGACCATCTCAGGTTCGCCGTCGCCTACTGGCACAGCTTTGCCTGGCCGGGCGGCGATCCGTTCGGCGGCCCGACCTTCCTGCGCCCGTGGTTCGGCTCGGACGACATGGCGAACGCCAAGATCAAGGCCGATGCTGCCTTCGAGATGTTCGAGATCCTGGGCGCGCCGTTCTTCTGCTTCCACGACGCCGATGTCCGCCCCGAAGGCGCGACCTTCGCCGAGAGCCGCCGGAACCTGGAAGAGATCGTCGATTACTTCGCCAAGAAGATGCAGAAGTCCAAGGTCAAGCTTCTGTGGGGCACGGCCAACATGTTCAGCCACCGCCGCTGGATGGCGGGCGCGGCGACGAACCCCGATCCGGACGTCTATGCCTATGCGGCGGCGACGGTGAAGTCCTGCATGGACGCGACCATGAAGCTGGGCGGTCAGAACTACGTCCTCTGGGGCGGGCGCGAGGGCTACGAGACGCTTTTGAACACCGACCTCAAGGCCGAGCGCGCGCACGCCGGCCGGTTCCTTCAGCAGGTCGTCGAGTACAAGCACAAGATCGGCTTCAAGGGCACGATCCTGATCGAGCCCAAGCCGCAGGAGCCGTCGAAGCACCAGTACGACTACGACGTCGCCACGGTCTACGGGTTCCTCAAGGAGTTCGGGCTGGAAAAGGAGGTCCGGGTCAATATCGAGCAGGGCCACGCGATCCTTGCGGGCCACTCGTTCGAGCACGAGCTGGCGCTGGCCGCGAGCCTGGGCATCTTCGGCTCGATCGACATGAACCGGAACGATTACCAGTCGGGCTGGGACACCGACCAGTTCCCGAACAACGTGCCCGAGACGGCGCTGGCCTATTACGAGATCCTGAAGGCCGGCGGCTTCACCACCGGCGGCACCAACTTCGACGCCAAGATCCGGCGCCAGTCGCTCGACCCGGTCGAACTGATCGCGGCGCATGCCGGCGGCATGGACGTCTGTGCGCGCGGCCTGAAGGCGGCGGCGGCGATGCTCGAGGACGGCACGCTCGAGAAGCTGCGCGACGAGCGCTATGCCGGCTGGTCGAGCCCGGCGGCAAAGAAGATGCTGAAGGGCACGCTGGAACAGGCGGCGGCGCGCGTCGAGAAGCAGAAGATCGAGCCGCAGCCTGTCTCCGGCAAGCAGGAGCGGCTGGAGAACATCGTCAACCGTTTCGTGTGACGGGTGCTCGGGCACCAGCCGGCAGGGGGCGCGGCCCGATGACGGAACGCTGCCCCGGCTGCGGTGCCCGTTTTCCCGCCGGCACCGGGCCGGTGCACGACTACATGATCTCGTCGCCCGGCTGTTTCGCGGCATTCACGGCCGTCCTGGCCGAGGAATATGCCACCGAGGCCCTGCGCAACGTGCACCGGCTTACGGTGGATGCGTGGGCGGTGCAGCATCCGGGCGACCCCGGGAACCGGCGCGCGGTGCAGTCTGTCGGGCTGCATCTCGCCCGGCTGGGTCTGCAGCTGACCACCTCCTGTTCGCCGCGCGAGACGAACCTCGCCATGCTGGATTTCGCCCAGCACAAGGCGACCTTGCGGCCGCTCGCCCCGCCCGCTCGCTTCACCGTGACGGTCGCCGATGTCGCGCCCTTCGCCGGAAAGCCGCAGCATCAGGCGAAGGTGCAGGACTGGGCGGCGGCCACCTGGCGCGACTGGAGCGCGCATCACGACCATGTCCGGCGCTGGCTTGCCGAACATTCGGACTACCGCCTCGGTCCGGGCTGACAGTCGGCACAACACCGCCGGCTTGCCGGGCGCGCCGTCGCGCCTACGTCTCAGTTGAATGGCCATCCCGGGCGGGCTGGTTTATCGATTGAGTCTGGAGTGCCGACAGGGGGCCTCGGTTGACGCGCGGACATCTCAGAATCGCCGTTCTCGTGGCCGCGATCGTGGCGGGAGCCGCGTCGGGCATGGCCCGCGCGCAGCAGGTCGATTTCCGCACGCCCGGCGCGTCGGAGGATCTGGCGGACGAGCTCAGGAGCGCCTCGCTGATCCTGTTCACCCTGTCCGAGGGCGCGGCGCCGGCGGCGGACGTGGTCGCGGCGGCACGGGCCGAGTACGGCAGGCTTCTCGGCGCGCTCTACGAGGCGGGACACTATTCCGGCGTCATCTCGGTGAAGCTCGACGGGCGAGAGGCGGCCGAGATCCCGGTGCTCGCCGATCCCGTGCGGGTCTCGCGCATCACCGTCACCGTCCAGCCCGGCCCGCCGTTCCGTTTCGCGCGCGCCGCCATCGGTCCGCTCGCGCCGGGCACCCGGCCGCCGGACAGTTTCGCGGCGGGCCAGCCGGCGCCGTCGGGCGCGATCCAGGGGGCGGTCACCTCGGCCATCGACGGCTGGCGGTCGGTCGGGAATGCGAAGGCCACGGTCGCGGATCAACGCATCGTGGCCGATCACGGCAGCGCCACGCTCGATGTCGCGATCCGCATGGCGCCGGGCCCGCGCGTCCGGTTCGGCCCGCTGGTGATCCAGGGCAACCGCGCCGTCCGGACCGAGCGCATCCGCGCCATCGCCGGTCTGCCCGAGGGCGAGGTCTTCTCGCCGGGTGAGCTCGACAGGGCGGCCGAGCGGCTGCGCCGCACCGGCGCCTTCCGCTCGGTCACCCTGCGCGAGGCGGACCGGATCGGGCCGGGCGATCTGCTGGCGATCAATGCGCTGGTCGAGGAGGACGCGCCGCGCCGCCTGGGCTTCGGCGCCGAACTCTCGTCGGTCGATGGGCTGACGCTTTCGGGCTACTGGCTGCACCGCAATCTCTTCGGCGGAGCCGAGCGGTTCCACATCGAGGGCGAGATCGCCAACATCGGAGGCGATTCAGGCGGCGAGGATTACGAGGTCCGCGTGACTTTCGAGCGCCCGGCCACCTTCACGCCCGACACGACGCTGACCTTCGACGCGACAATCGAGCAGTTCAACGAGGATGACTACACGCTCAAGGGGTTCGAGCTGCACGGCGGCCTGGCGCACATCTTCTCCGAGACGCTGTCGGGTTCGATCGCCTTCGGCTACGGCCTGGCCGAGATCACCGACGCCTCGGGCACCACGACGTTCCGCGCGCTTGAGCTGCCGACGACGCTGACCTGGGACACGCGCGACGACCGGCTGGACGCAAGGTCGGGTTTCTACGTCACGACCGAGCTCATGCCGTTCGCCGGCTTCGGCACCACGGGTTCGGGCGCACGGTGGACGGCGGACGCGCGCGCCTACCGGGCGCTGGGCGAGCGGGTGGTGCTCGCGGCGCGGCTCCAGTTCGGCAGCGTTCTCGGCGCGAGCATCGAGGACACGCCGCGCGATTACCTCTTCTATTCCGGCGGCGGCGGCACGGTGCGCGGACAGGATTACCAGTCGCTCGGGGTGACGGCGCTGCCGGGCGGCGTGCGCTCGGGCGGGCAACAGTTCGCCGGGCTTCAGGCCGAGGTGCGGACGCAGGTGTCCGAGAAGATCGGCGTCGTCGCCTTCTACGACATGGGCTATGTCGCGGCCGAAGACTGGGGCGACGCGTTCGCCGACTGGCATTCGGGGGCGGGCCTGGGCCTGCGCTATGACACCGGCATCGGCCCGCTGCGCGTCGATGTGGCGACGCCGGTGCGTGGCGGCGACGGCGGGGTGAAGCTCTACATCGGGATCGGGCAGTCGTTTTGATCCGGGCGCTGGCATATCTTTTCCTCGCGGTCTTCCTGGCGACCGCCGCGGCGGCACAGGACCAGAGCGAGGAGGACAAGGGCTTCCTGACCGAGTTCCTCGAGGAAAAGCTTTCCTCGGCCGGACGTACCGTCATCATCCGCGGTTTTCAGGGCGCGCTCTCGTCGCGGGCGACCTTCACCGAAATGACCATCGCCGACGGCGAGGGCGTGTGGCTGGGGATCCGCGACGCCGGCCTGCAATGGAACCGCTCGGCGCTTCTGCGCGGGCGGGTCGAGGTGGGCGAGCTGACGGCGGGCGAGATCGAGATCCGCCGCGCGCCGGTGACCGAGGGCGAGGGCGGCCTGCCGGACCCCGAGGCCGTGTCGTTCCGCCTGCCGGACCTTCCCGTCTCGATACGGATCGACGAGATCAGGGCCGACTCGGTGACGCTGGGCGCACCGCTCCTTGGAGAGGAAGTCGGCCTCCGCGTCAGTGGAAGCATCGCGCTGGCGGGCGGCGAGGGAACGGCGAACCTCTCGGTCGCGCGCATCGACGGCAAGGAGGGGTCGCTGACCCTGGCCGGCAGCTTCGCCAACGAGACCGAGTTCCTGCGCATCGCGCTCGAACTGAGCGAGCCCGAGGGCGGGATCGCGGCGCGGCTTCTCGGCATTCCCGGCGAACCCTCGGTCGACCTGACGCTGAAGGGCGAGGGACCGCTGTCCGACTTCGCCGCCGAGGTGACGCTGGCAAGCGACGGCGAACCGCGCCTGGCCGGCGGTCTTACGTTGGCGAAAAGCCGGGTCGAAGGCGGACCCGAGGTGCAGACCTTCGCGCTGGATGTGGGCGGCGATGTCACGCCGCTTTTCCTGCCGCAATACCGCGAGTTCTTCGGCCGCGAGGTCAGCCTGAAGGCAGGCGGCCGGTTCGCCCAGGGCCAGGGCGCGCAGATCACCGAGTTCCGTATCGATGCGAACGCCATTGAACTCGACGGCACCGCCGAGATCGCCGCCGACGGGCTGCCCGAGTCGTTCCGCGTCACCGGCAGGATCGCAGCGCCGGACGGCGAGCCGGTGCAGCTGCCGACCGGCGGCCTTGCGGTGTCGGTGGGCGAGGCACGGCTCGACTTCGCTTTCGACGCGGCGCGGGGGGCGGACTGGTCGGGCACCGCGCAGGTCAGCGATCTGCAGGTCGGCGCCGACCGGATCGGTGCGGCGGTGCTGCGCGCGCAGGGCACGATCGACCGGCAGCCAACCGGCAACAGCGCCGAGACCCGGCTGACATTCGAGGCAACGGACGTCGCGCTAGCGGCCCCTGCCCAGGCACTGGCGTTCGGCGACCGGATGGATGCGGCGGCCACCATCGGCTGGCGTACGGGCGAGCCGGTGCGGCTGACCAATGCGGTGATCCAGACCGCGACGGCGCGGGCGGCGCTGGACGGAACGCTGGGAGGCTTCGACGCGGGCCTGCCGCTTACCGCGCGCGGCTCGGCAGACATTCCGGATGCTGCGATCCTCTCGGAACTTTTCGGCCGCACGCTGGGCGGGCGGCTCGTCGCCGGGTTCAACGGCTCGGTCGGCCTGCTGGACGGGACGTTCGATCTTCGCGCGGCGGGCGTGGGCCGCGATCTTTCCGCCGGGATCCCGAC
>JBNLCA010000087.1:0-8111 GCA_050303575.1 Paracoccaceae bacterium | reverse complement strand
GGGATGATTTGGGCGGCGATCCGGGCGCTTGCCTCGGGCGAAGAGATCTCGTGGGACTTCAGCCTCGACCTTACCTCGCTGATGGGCTCGACGCTCTTCATGACCTGGGCGTCGAGCTGGTTCTACGCGACGGCGGTCCTGGCATGGGAACGGGCCGACGAGCGCCGCCGCGCGGCGCTGGCGGCCGAGGCGCAGGCAAAGCGCGTTCCGGTCACCGACATCCGCGCGCTCCGCGAGGCGCGGGACAGGCAGCGCATGTCATGATGTCGGCAGGGTGGGGCGCTCAGGCGCCCCACTTCTTCCAGGGGAAGGGCCTCACTTCGCTCTCGCCGGTCTGGAACTTCGCAACGTCCGACAGGAACACCGATAGGCCCCTGCCGAAGTCGGCAATCTGCTCGTTCTTTTCCTTGGTGATCGCCATCCAGAACCACTGGATCACCGTTGCGATGCCAAGCACCCACATCGCGACATAGGTCGCGACGATGAAGAAGAGGCTCTGCAGCCCGCGCAGGACCGGAACGTCGGCGAGCGGGCTGCGGCCGTCGTCGCCATCATCGTCCGAGGCATCTGCCAGGTCGGGATCGGGCAGGTCGATCGGGCCCAGATCATCGCTGTCGGTCTTGGTCTTCCTTGCGGCCATGTCTTCCCCCTTGGCTCGGCGTCCCCGTGGCCAAGATAAGCGCGCGCATGCCATCCGTCACCCCTCGGGGCGCGGAAAGACCTGATTTTCCCGCAAGCTGCGTCCGGCGCGCCGCCGGTCAGCCGCCCTCGCTGGCATAGGCCATGTCGATCATGCGCTGCGTGCCTTTGGCGTTCTCCAGCGTCCAGGGATAGGCCGCGCCGTCGCGGACCGAGCGGCAGAAGGCCTCGACCTGCAGGACATAGTGATTGGCGGCGGGCCAGCGCTCGGTGGTGACCGAGTTGCCCTTTTGCAGTTCCACCTGGGCCTGGCCGAAGACATTGGCGTTGAAGGGCGCGGTCAGCCGGATCTGTCCGGTCGCGCCGTGGAACACCACTTCCTGGCGCGAGCTCATCCGCATCGAGGTCGTGCCGGTGAAGGTGAAGGTGGGGAAGTAGGCCCGCATGTGAGTCGTCACCTCGACGCCGTTCTCGCGGGTGATCTCGGCCTTCACCTCGGTCGGCTCCTCGCCGGTCATCCAGCGGGTCGAGCCGCACGTGTAGACGCCGATGTCGGGCAGCGAACCGCCGCCCATGTCGGTGCTGTTACGAATGTTCTTCGTGTCCGAGGAATTGTCGTAGCTGAAGAAGGCACCGACATGCAGAAGCCTGCCGATCGCGCCTTCCTCCAGAAGTGCCTTGGCGCGCTGCCATTGGGGATGGTGGACGATCATGTAGGCCTCGGCGCAGACAAGGCCCGTCTCGTCGCGCTTGGCGATCACCGGGTCGATGATCTCGGCCTTCATGGCAATGGGCTTTTCCACCAGCACGTGCTTGCCCGCCTCCATCGCCTTGATCGACCATTCGGCATGGAGCGGATGCGGCAGCGGAATGTAGACGGCGTCGATCTCGGGATCGGCCAGGAGCGCGTCGTAGCTCTCGTGCACCCGCAGGCCGGGGCAGAAGGCGCGGAAGCCGTCGGCCTTGGCCGGCGAAGAGGTGCCGAGCGCGGCAAGATCGGCACCCGTGGCGGCATGGATCGCCGGTGCCATGTGTTCGCGCGCGAAATTCGAGGCGCCGAGGACGCCGAAGCGGACTGGTGTCATGGTAGATCCTCCCGTTTGCGCAACCCTAGGGCGCAGCCGCTGATAGCGCAATCAGTCCTTCCGTAGCACCAGGAAGGTCATCATGCCGAAGGGCGGCAGGTCCTCTTCCTCGACCTTCGTCAGGCCGGGCGTGTTCAGCACCGTTTCCATGCGGAAATCGGAATGCCAGCCGAGAAGGTTGGCGAAGGGCGCGGTCCAGTGTTCGATCCGGGCGAGGACCCCCTTGTCGCGGGCGAAATGGTTGGTCAGGACGACATGGCCGCCGGGGCGCAGGACGCGGGCGATCTCGGCCATCACGCGCTCGGGCTCAGGCACGACCGAGATGATATGCATCGCCGCGACCGTGTCGAAGGTGGCGTCGGGAAAGCCCAGCTCGCGCGCATCCATCTGGCGAAGGGTCGCGACCTGCGGAAGCTTGCGTTCCAGCACCTTGTCGCGGGCCTTGGCCAGCATCTCGTCCGAATAGTCGATGCCGGTCACGCTCTTGTCGCGGTGGTAGAGCGGCAGGGCAAGCCCGGTGCCGACCCCGACCTCGAGGATATCGCGGCCGCCGTGCCGGTTGATCCACTCCGTCGCCCGTCTGCGACCCGCATTGGTGATCTTGCCGAAGGTGGCGTCGTAGATCGGGGCCCAGCGGGCGTAGGACTTGGTGACGGCGGTGGCTTCCATTTCAGTCTCCGGTTGGCGCTTGTTCGATGCGGCGTTTCTGCCGCCAGGCCCAGACGAGGCTTACGAGGTACACGCCCGCAGCCAGCGCGAGCGTGGCCCAGGGATAGGTCAGCAGCGCGGCGAGGATCGCCACGAAGGCGACGACGACGAACTTGACGTTCTCGGCGGCGAAGGTGGTGGTCTTGAGCGACGGTGTCGGCAGACGGCTGATCATCAGAAGACCGACCAGGAGCATCTGCACGGCCACGACATAGCCCGGCGCGACCGAGGGCTCGGGTGTCAGCTTGGCGATGTAGTAGGGCAGAAGCACCAGAAGCGCACCGGCCGGGGCAGGGACGCCGGTGAAATAGGCCTTGTCGACATTCTCGTCGGTCTTCTTCGCCGCGACGTTGAATCGGGCGAGGCGCAGGACGCAGCAGGCGGCATAGACAAGGACGGCGACCCAGCCTTCGGACCGCGCTTCCTGAAGGGCCCAGAGATAAAGGAAAAGCGCCGGGGCGACGCCGAAATTCAGGAAGTCGGCCAGCGAGTCGAGCTCGGCCCCGATGGCGCTTTCGCTGCGCAGAAGGCGGGCGAGGCGGCCGTCGATCCCGTCGAGCGCGGCGGCCAGGATGATGAGGCCGACTGCCATGTCGAAACTGCCGTTGATGGCGAACCGAATGGCGGTGAGGCCGGCGCAGATGGCGCCGACCGTCAGGAAGTTGGGCAGAAGCTGGAGGAGGTTCAGCTCGCGCGGCTCGCGCGGCTTGCGCTCGGCTCCCTCGGTCTTGCGGGGACGGCGGACCATCTCAGGCCTCCCGCCCGCTGCGGGCCGGCTCGCCCGAGGTGAGGTCGGCAAGGACGGTCTCGCCCGCCACCGCGGTCTGGCCGACCATGACCTGCGGCGCCACGCCCTCGGGCAGGTAGACGTCGAGGCGCGAGCCGAAGCGGATCAGGCCGAACCGCTCGCCCGCCGTCAGTCGGTCGCCGGGCCGGATCCAGGCAACGATGCGGCGGGCGACGAGGCCGGCGATCTGGACGACGGCAAGGCTGCGGCCGTCCTCCATCTTGAGGACAACGCCGTGCCGTTCGTTCTCGTCGCTCGCCTTGTCGAGCGAGGCCGAGAGGAAGGCGCCGGGATGATAGGCCATCGCGGTGACCGTGCCGGCCACAGGGGCACGGTTCACGTGGCAGTTGAAGACCGACATGAAGATGCTGACGCGGGTCAGCGGCGCCGGATCGAGGCCGAGTTCCGGCGGCGGCGCGGCCGGCTCGATCGCCGAGACGACGCCGTCGGCGGGGCTGATGACCAGCCCTGCGCGCTGGGGCGTCACCCGGACCGGATCACGGAAGAAATAGTAGCACCAGATGGTCAGGATCAGGCCGATCCAGCCCAGTGGCTGCCACAGGAGGCCGAGGACGAGGGTCACGCCTGCGAAGATCGCCACGAAGGGTACGCCTTCGGGGGTCATGGGTTTCAGGAAGGTTCCTAGCAACGTCATTGCATGCCTCGCCGGCTGAGGCCCTTGGTAAGGGCAGGGATGTCGGGGCGCAATCGGGAAGTTGACTGACTGTCAATCAAAACACGTGACCTTGAGCCCGCGTCATACGACGTAGTCGGATTCGCCCAACTGTCCCGTTCTGGTGATCCGGCGGGACGAGGGCAAGGGCGAAGGCCAAACGAAAAGGGCCGCCCCGAAGGGCGGCCCGAAGGTGCAGGAGAATTTGGGTCAGGCCGGGGCGAGGAGGCCCCGTTCCTTGGCAAGGTCGCGCATCCGCTTCTGCAGTTTCTCGAACGCGCGAACCTCGATCTGGCGGATCCGCTCACGGCTGACGTCGTACTGGCCGGAAAGTTCCTCCAGCGTGACCGGGTTCTCTTCCAGCCGCCGCTGCATCAGGATATCCTTCTCGCGGTCGTTCAACACATCCATCGCCTGGGCCAGAAGCTCGCGCCGGGCGCCAAGCTCGTCGGCCTCGGCATAAGCCTCGGCCTGGTTGGCATCCTCGTCCTCGAGCCAGTCCTGCCACTGCGCGGTGCCTTCGCCGTCCGAGCCGACGGTCGCGTTGAGCGACGCGTCGCCGCCCGAAAGGCGCCGGTTCATCGCAATGACCTCGTCTTCCGAGACATTCAGGTCATGCGCGATCCTTGCAACGTTCTCGGGCCGGAGGTCGCCGTCTTCCAGCGCGCCGATCCGGGCCTTGGCCTTTCTGAGGTTGAAGAACAGCTTCTTCTGCGCCGAGGTGGTGCCCAGCTTCACCAAGCTCCACGACCGCAGGATATATTCCTGGATCGAGGCGCGGATCCACCACATCGCATAGGTCGCGAGGCGAAAGCCCTTTTCCGGGTCGAACCGCTTGACCGCCTGCATCAGGCCGACATTGGCTTCCGAAATGACCTCGGCCTGCGGAAGGCCGTAGCCGCGGTAGCCCATGGCGATCTTGGCCGCCAGGCGCAGGTGCGAGGTGACCATCTTGTGCGCGGCCTCGCTGTCCTGGTGATCGACCCAGCGCTTGGCCAGCATGTATTCCTCTTCCGGTTCCAGCATCGGAAACTTGCGGATTTCCTGCAGGTACCGGTTCAGCCCCTGTTCGGGGGACGGGGCGGGAAGATTTGTATAATTGCTCACTGTCTGCCTCCCAGGCGCCCGGCAGAGGTCCGGGCCGACCACATATAGGGAAGTGAACCGATCGGTTCAAGTTCTCATTCGGTTCGCCTTCCTGCACTATGCCGCACCGCAGAAGGGGCGCAAAGCCAATTTGCAGTACAGTCACGGCGTTGTGCTTGTAACGTTAATGGCGCGCACAAGGATCGGTGCCAAGTCAGGAATAGCCGCCCCTTCGTGCGCTGGCGCACACGAGATGCGTTCTTGTTGAAATGTACACAGGTCGCCCGATACGCTACCGGGAACCGTGACCATCAGACGGAGGAGCGCGCGATGCGTGACGAGAATATCCCCTTGCCGGGCCTGATGCGCATCGGTGGCGGGCTTTACATTCTGATCATCGCCTTCGGGCTTTTCGCCGAGTTCGCGGTGCGCATGCCGCTTGCCGGCGCCGATCCCGAGGCTTTCGAGGTGGCCGCGCCGATGCTGCGGCTGGGGCTCGCCGCCGACGCGATGATGATCGCGGCGGACGTGGCGCTGGCTGTGGTCCTCTACGCGATGCTGGTCGCGGTCAGCCCGATGGTGGCTCTGGCGGCGATGGTGCTCCGGCTGATCCAGGCGGCGCTGATCGGGGCGGGCCTGATGCTGATGATCGGCGCCGTCGTCGCGCCCGACCATGGTCAGTGGCTGATGGAAGCGCAGGCGATGGGCTATGATCTCGGGCTGGTCTTCTTCGGGCTGAACACCGCGCTCATGAGTTGGCTCCTCGCCCGCTCGGGCTGGGCGCCCCGCTGGCTGCCGCCGCTTCTGGCACTTGCCGCCGCGGTCTACCTGATCGGCAGTTTCTCGGCGGTCCTCGCGCCCGGTTTCAATGCGCTCTTCCAACCGGCCTACCTGATCGTGCTGGTCAGCGAACTCGCCTTCGCGCTCTGGCTCCTTGTCGCCCGGCCCACGGGCGCCGCCCGCCCTCAGCGGGCCTGATCACCGAGCGCGGCGACGAGTGCCGCCATGTCGTCGGGAAGGGGGCTTTCGAACGTCATCCGTTCGCCTGTCGCCGGATGGTCGAAACCCAGTGTCGCGGCGTGGAGCGCCTGGCGCGGGAAGGCCGCGGCCTCGGCCGCGCCGGGGGCCGCGCCCGGCAGCTTGCGCCGCCCGCCATAGAGCGGATCGCCAACGAGTGCATGACCGGCATGGGCCATGTGAACCCGGATCTGGTGCGTCCGCCCGGTTTCCAGCCGGCATTCGACCAGCGCCGCGCCCTCAAAGGTCTCAAGGACGCGCACCCGGGTCACCGCGTGCCGCCCGCCGGTGAAGGTGACGGCCTGTTTCTGCCGGTCGGTCCTGTGGCGGGCGAGGGCGGTGGTGATCTTCAGGACGCCGCCCGGCTCGAACGAGGTTCCCTTGACGCCGTGAAGGCGCGGGTCGGCCTCGCTGGGCACACCGTAGCACACCGCGAGATAGCGCCTCTCGGCGGTGTGCTTCTCGAACTGCTTGGCCAGCGCGTGGTGCGCCCGGTCGGACTTGGCGACGACCAGAAGGCCGGACGTGTCCTTGTCGATCCGGTGCACGATGCCCGGCCTCTTCTCGCCGCCGATGCCGGAAAGCGTGTCGCCGGCATGGTGGAGGAGCGCGTTCACCAGCGTGCCGGAACCGGACCCCGGCGCAGGGTGGACGACCATGCCGGCCGGCTTGTCGATGACGATCAGGTCCTCGTCCTCGTAGACCACCGTCAGCGGGATCGCCTCGGCCTTCGTCTCGGTCTCGACGGCTTCGGGCACGGTGATCTCGAAAACGTCGCCCTCGGCCACCTTTGCCTTGCCGTCGGTCACCGCTTCACCGCCGCGCGCGACCGCTCCCTCGGCGATCAGACGGGCGAGGCGTGACCTTGACAGGTCGGCTTCTTCTGGCACATCGCGGGAAAGCGCCTTATCAAGGCGCGGCGGCGGATCGGCCGCGATCGTGACGGTGATGATCCGCGAGCCCGACATGGACACTCCCGAGCCGGCGGCAACCCCGGCGAACCTGCGTTTCCTGATGCGCCTCGTGACGGTCCTGACCGCCACGATGATCCTCGGCCTTCTAGCCATCGTCGCGCTGATTGTCATCCGCCTCGCCGACCGGGCGCCGGTGATGCCCCAAAGCGTGACATTGCCGGACGGCGCGAGGGCGGTGGCGGTGACGCAGGGCGAAGGCTGGTACGCGGTGGTAACCGACGACGACCGCATCCTGATCTTCGACCGCGCGACCGGCGACCTCAGCCAGACTGTGACGGTCGAACGTCAGCCGCCCTCGAGCCCGTAGAACTCGATCGCCGAGCCGCCGAAGACGCGCTCCTTGCCGTTGTCCGAAAGGCCGGCGCAGAGCTCCTCGGCCGCCGTACGCCAGCGGCCGTATTCGCAGCGCAGCCGCACCACCGGCCAGTCCGATCCCCACATCACCCGGTCCGGCCCGAAGGCGGCAAGCACATGCTCGGCGTAGGGGCGCAAGGTCTCGACCGTCCAGTCAGGTCCCGCCTCGGTCACCAGGCCCGACAGCTTGCACCAGGCCCCGGCCTCGGCGAGGCGCGCCATGCCGTCGGCCCACTCGCGGAACTGCAGGTCCGAACCGTCGGCGATCGCAGGCTTCATGCAATGGTCGATGACCATTGGCATCGACGGATACCGCTTCGCGATGGTCAGGAAGTTCGCGAGGTGCCGCGGAAAGCCGAGTGCATCGAAGGTGAGGCCCAGCTCCGCCACCGCCTCGAAGCCCCACTGCACGTCCGGGCGCAGCATCCAGTTCACATCCGCGATGTCCTGGATCATCGGCCGCACGCCCTTGAACTTCCAGTGCACCGACAGTCGCTCGAGCTGATCGCGGTCGGCAGCACGCTCGAAATCGACCCAGCCGACGACGCCCTTCACATGCGGCGTCGCGTCGGCGATGCCCAGCATGTACTCGGTCTCGTGGATCGTCGGCGCGGCCTGCACCAGCACCGTCCCCTCGATCCGGTGCGCGGCGATCTGCGGTTCCAACTCGTCCGGCCCGTAGGGCCGCGACAGGACCGGATCGTCGGCCGGCATCCATCCGTAATCGCCCCGGCCCGGATTCCAGAAATGCTGGTGCGCGTCGATCATGTCGGTGCATCCTGACGCAT
>JBNLCA010000086.1:0-9795 GCA_050303575.1 Paracoccaceae bacterium | reverse complement strand
CGCGGCGACGGCCCGCGCTTCGAAATGCAGGCCTCGCAGACCGAGTTCGACGACAAGATGGTCCTGTTCCAGCGCGGCAACCCGTTCTACGGCGTTCCGGCCCCGGCGACGCCCGAGATCGGCGAGGCGCTGGCCTCGGCGCTTGCGGATTGGGAACCGGCGCGGCCGGTCGTCATCAAGGCGACCGAGGGCAACGGCATCGACGAGGCCGGGCTTGCGACGATTTCGTCGAGCCTCGAAGCGTTCATCGTCGACATGGGCAAGGCCACCAGCCTCTACGTCGAGCGCGCCAGGCAGTAGCACTCGGCGCTGCGGCGTCGCCGCGCGCCGGTCTGGCCGTCATTGCAAGGGCCTAGCAGCCGCCGGTCTGGACCAGACCGTAACCGTACTGCGTGTCGCGGCCGCCCGCGCCGAGGTCGCGCACGCCGCGCCTCAGGACGCCGCGCGCCCCGTCGAGCGAGATGCCGCCCCGTGCCGCTGCGCGTGCCACGATGGCGGTCACGATCGGCGCCGCGTAGGAAGTGCCCGAGCGGTAGCCTCCGCCGCCGCCGCGCGCGACGTAGAGATCGACGCCCGGCGCCGCGAATTCGATATGCGGCCCTGTGTTTGCCCGGCCGTAGGCGCGGCCGGCCGCATCGACTGCCGTGACCGCGATGGTCGAGGGCGAGGCCGCCGGGTAGCGCGGCGCCGAGGTGCCCTCGTTCCCCGCCGCGGCGATCATCACGAGGCCCGCGCCGCGTGCCCGCGCCATGACGTCCTCGAAGGCGGCATTGGGGCTGCCCTCCATCGACAGGTTGACGATGCGCACCCCCTGTCCGGCCAACCAGTCGAGGCCGGCCGCGATGTTCTCCAGCCGCGCGCCTTCGCCGGCGCGGCCGCGCGAGAAGGCGGTGACCGCGTAGATCCGCGCGCCCGAGGCGAAGCCCTGGAAGCTGCCGCCGCCCGATCCGGCGATCAGCCCGGCGACCGCCGTGCCGTGGTCGGCCGAGACCGGCCGTTCGCCGCCCGTCAGCATCGAGACCTGCGCCACCGAAACGCCGGAAAGCGCCGGATGGCGCGCGTTGACCGGTCCGTCGATGACGCCGACCGGAACCGCGCGGCCAAGCGCGCAGGTCCGGCCCGGCACGTCGCCGATCAGCGTCGCCGCGTAGAGCCGTGGCCCCTCGGCGAAGCCGTAGATGTTGTGGACGTCCACCTGCGCCGACGGCGCGGCGCCGCTGAGGATCGAGCGCGCCTGGCCCAAGGACAGGTTCCCCGGGAAGGCGAAGAAGAGGAGCGTCCGCCCGAGCCGGGGCAGGGGCCGCGACCGCAAAAGCTGGGCGCCGCGGAATTGCAGGGCGTTCACCGCCGCGTTCGCCTGGTTCGAGGCGACCGAGACGACATATTCCGGCGATCCGTCCGGCGCCGGCACCACGTCGCGTGCCGCGCGCACCGGGTTGCGCGGTCCGGTCAGGCCCCGCCCGCCAAGGCACAGGGTCACTTGTCCCAGCACAGCCTGCTGGCCGACCACGCTGGCGGCAAAGGTGTTCGAAGGACCGATCCAGATGACCGGCACGACGCCCGTCGCGGTGACGTTCCCCGGCACGGTCGCCCGTACCCGGCGGTTGGTCCAACTGCGGACCCGAAGCGTCGTCGGTGGCTGCGTGCCGAGCACGATCTGGCCCACCTGCTGGCCGTTGAACGGACCCGAGATCGTGATGGTCTCGCCCGGCTCGACACAGCCGCGCGCAGCGACCCGGAACTGCGCCTGCGCGCCGCCCGCGAAGAGGGCGAGAAGGAGGAGGGCGAGCAGGACGCGCATCGTCACTCCTCCCTGTTCGACTGGGCGCTGTCGACCAGCGCGCCATTGCCTTCCAACCCGGCAAGGACCGCATCGAACTCGTCCGCGTTCAGCGGGCGAACGGTGTAGAGGCCAAGGGCCGAGGGCCCGTCGACGATCACCGCCCCAAGCCCGGTCAGAAGCGCCTGGACGTCGGTCAGGCTTACCCCATCCTTGAAGGCGACGGTGATCGTGTCGTCGCTCGCCCCGGCGGGTTGGACGGCGAAGCCGTCATCCCCGGTCCCACGGTTCCAGACGAAGAGGCCCTGCGCCACCATCAGCGCCACCGCAGCCGCGGCGACCGCCTGCCAGACGCGCGGGCGCACGACCTGCGCCTGCTGCTGTTGTACCGGCGCCGCCTTCTCGCGGTCGATGTCTCGCATCAGGCGGGCCAGCCCGAACTCGCCGGGGCTGCGGCCGAACTCCTCGGCCTGCATCTCGGTCCGGATGCGCTTCAGCGCCTCCAGGTCCGATTGCAGCACCGGATCGGCCGCCACCGCGGCCTCGACCTCGGCGCGTTCCTCGCCTTCCAGCGTATCGTTCGCCAGGAAGACCAGCAGCGCCTCGATCTCCTTTCTGTCCATCGCGCTCATGCCAGGGCCCCCCCGATACGCCCCGAAAGGCAGTGGAGGAGGAGTTTCTTCGCATGGTAGATGCGCGTCTTGATCGTGCCCTCGGGCGCGCCGACCGTGTCCGCGATCTGCCCGTAGGTCATGTCTTCGTAGAAGGCGAGCTCGATCGCCATCCGGTGATCCGCCGACAAGGTGCCGAGGCAATGGCGGACATGTTCGGCCTGTTCGGCCGCGACGAGGCAGGACGCCGCGTCGGGCGTGTCGTCCTCGATCTCGGGCACTTCGTCGGTGACGCTGACCCGTCCGTGTTTCCTGAAGTGGTCCATGGTTTTCCTGTAGGCGATGCCAAAAATCCAGGTCTTTACAGTGGACCGGCCCTCGAATTTCCCCGCCGAGCGCCAGACTTCCATGAAGACCTCGTGGAGTATGTCGCTGGCCTCGTGCGGATCGTTCAATTTGGACACGACAAATCTGTACAGGGGGCGTTCCATCTCGCGATAGAAGGCCGCGAAGGCGGCCTTGTCGCCGCCCGATATCGCCGAGAGCAGTTGTGCGAGGGTCGCGTTCGCCATTCAGGGAGAGCCTTGCAGGAAGGTGCCGCCGGCCCCGATGACCCGCTCCTGCGAGCGCGCGATGGGATTGCCGGAAGCGTCGTATGCGGTGATGCGCCAGGTGATCTCGCCGCGGCCGCGGACGCGGGCAAGCGTGAAGGGCCTGAGCCGCGCCGAGGTCGAGGGCGTGTCGGCGGCGGCGATGGGCTGGGTCTCGCCCGGCACCAGGAACTCGATCCGGTAGCGCACCGCGCCGGGTATCGATGACCAGCTGAAGCGCGTGGCGCCGGTCAGGCTGGTGCCCGGGGCCGGTCCATTCAGGCCGAGCGCGCCGGCGCCGGTATCGGGGGCGACGACATAGGTGATCTCGGGAAACTCGCTGCCGGACCCCGGCCCGCCCACGGTGAAGCGCAGCCGGTAGGTGCCCGGGCGGTTCGTCGGCAATTGCGGGCTTTCGAAGGTCGCCGCGCGCGATCCCGACAGGGCCAGCCGTTCCTGCCCGATGGGGCGGAAGCCGCCGGTCGGCCCGGCCAGCTCCCAGGTGCCGCGCAGGACGCCGCGCCCGGTCGCGGTGACGGTGACGAACCCGGTGAGCGCCGAGCCGCGCGGCGCCAGCCGGAACTGTGTCCGGTCATCGAATGCCAGCTGGAAGTTGGTCAGCGAGGTGGTGCTGGCCCGCGATCCGGCCGTTATCTCGACCCCGCCGGCAAGCGGCGTGCCGGCGCCGTCAGTGAACGAACGCGAGAAGTAGCCCGATCCGTCCTCGAGGATGTAGCGGGCAGAGGTGCGGTCGATCCGCAGCCGCTCGGTTATGGTCACCGTGACGGGCGCCGCCCCGGTGCTGACCGACCGCCGGAGCATTCCGCCGGCGGGTCGCGGTGGCGCGTTGACGGCGGCGATCGTTCCCGACGGCGAGGTGATCGCAACGCGGGAGTTAGATCCGGTGATCGTGATCGTCCAGCGCAGCGTGACGATGGCGGATCCGTTGCCGTCGATGCTCACGGCGTCCGGGCTGACATCGACATTGGTGACGACCGCCTGCGCGGGCAGCGCGGCGAGAGAGAGCAGGACGGCGGCGATCAGGCGGCGGAACATTGCCTCCTCCTAACGTGTGTAGTTCGTGCCGACGCGCAGCAGCACGCCAACAATGGCATCGTGGTCGGTGCCGCTCTCGACGGCGTAGCTTCCGTCGTAATAGCCGGCGTTGAAGACCAGGTCGGCGGCGGGCGTGACGCTCCAGGCAAGCTCACCCGCGACATAGGCGCCGCCCTCGAGGCCGAGCTCGCTGGTGTCGGTCACCCCCATGTCGAGCGACAGCGTCCAGGCGCCCGGATCAAGCTCGTAGTCGACCGCAAGAGTGCCCTCGTGGCGGTGGTACCTGCCGATCACCGCGTCGTCGTAGAAGCCAAGCAGGGCACTGCCGTTCAGGCTGAGCCGGTCGTTCAGCGTCCAGTCGAGCCAGAGGTTCACCTCGTGCGAGACCAGGTCGAAGTTGAAGGCGCTGTGGTCGTTCTCGTCAATATAGGTGTAATCGACGCTCCAGCCCAGCGCGTCGCCCGATTTCGCCAGGCCCACATAGAGCGTGAGCGCATCCCAGTCCTCGGGCGCCTGCAACAGCGGCGCCTCGATCTGCCGCGTCCAGTCGTAGGACGCGCCGAAGGTCAGCGTGGCGTCGGCCAGAAGCCCGGGACCGTAGAAGAGCCAGGTGCCGTCGATCCCGATCAGCGAGTCGCGGTCCACCGCGTCGGTCGGATCGCCGCCGATATTGGTCTTCGTCGTCTCGAGCGTGCCGAACAGCGTCAGCCGCTCGGCGGCGTAGTCGGCGGTCAGCCGGAACGTCTCGCCGCCCGGCGGCAGGCCCGGATTGGCGAGGCTGAAATACTCCTCGTCCACCCGCTCGTAATCGAAGCCCAGCGTCAGGAACCGGTCGCTGTCGCCCGGCAGGAGGTCATAGTCGATCGAGGCAAGGATCGCGTCCGACGTGGTCTCGTCGACGAACGGCAGCGGTCCGTCCTCGTCCCAGTCGACCCGTGCAACGGTGAGGCCGTAACGCAACCTTCCCTCGACCGCGCTGCCGTCAAGCGCGGCCGAGACGCCCGAGCCGGTGCCTGCGTCGGTGGCGCCCGGCGCCGGTCCGTGGCCATCGTAGGCCTGGAGCGAGAAGCGCAGATCCGAGCTCCAGAACGGTCGGAAGGCGATGTGGCCGCCGAACATGCGGTCCTCGCCGTCGGCGATGCCGAGGATGTTGCCCGATCCCAGCGCCTGCGCGGTCCTGAGGCCGAAAAGGCCGAGCTCCAGCCGTTCCGTCGGACCGGTCGCCTCGACCGAGATGCCGCGCCGGGTGATTTCCGAGACGAGCGCGGTGTCGTAGGTCAGCGTCTGGTGGCCGATCCGCCCGACGAGGTCGAGAAGCGCGCCCGAACGGCGGATCTCGATCGAATATTCGGCGATGTCGGCGAAATGGCCGTTGACCTGCTCCTCGTCCGACGTGGTGGCGAGGTAGGTGACCCAGGCGGTGACGCTCTCGTCCAGCGTCTCGACCGACAGCTGGCCGCCGCTTTCGAAAACGCCCTCGGCCTCGCCATTCAGCGACTGGACCCCGGCCTCGGTGTTCGCGGTGACGGTGACCGCGGCATCGCGGCTCGAGGGGCCGCGTGCGGTCGTCTCGAAGGAATAGGTGGCGAAGACGTCGTAGCTGTTGCCGTAAAGGACATAGACGATGGCCTGGTGACGGCCCGGCGCCAGCGGCGCCCCGGCCGAGATGATCAGCTGGCCGCCCTCGATCCGGACGAAATCGGTCATGTCGACGCCGTCGATCTCGACCGCGACGGCGCCGCCGGCGGCCGAAAGGTCGAGCGGCAGCACGACCTCGCCGGCCGACTGCGCCCGCGCCGTCCCGTTTGCCCCTCCGACCAGCGCCGCGCCGATCATGAACGCTCTCGCCGCGAGCGCGGCGGTCACCCTCGTCATGCCACAGGCTACCCTGTCCAGACCCCACACAGCCACGGCCGGCACGCCCGAAAGGGACGGCCGGCAGGGCTCCGACACTATCAGGGTAGCAGACATTTTTCGTCCTGCCGACCCGGCGCTTCGTCAGCCGCCGGGGCTGTTGCTTGTAAGCCCACCCGGGCCGGTGGGGCGGCCGCGGACGCGCTTGACGGCGCGGCTGCAGTTGTCCCGCTCGCTGTCCTCGGCGACGGCGGCGCCGGCATCGGCGCAGACGATGAACGTGTAGGTGCCGGGGGCGAAGGCAAGGCCGGCCCAGAAGCCGAGCACGTGGTTGTGCTGGCCGCCCGGGATCACCGCCGGCACGCCGAAGGACGCCTTGTTCGGGAAGGCCGCGTTCTCGTAGGGCGCCGCAGCCGCAGGGTTCGGGTCAGGGCACGAGCCGCCGCCCTGGGCGATACATTCGACCGTCGCGGTCGACGGGAAGGACACCACGTTGCCGACGTTGCGGATCTTCACGTTGCCGGTCGTGGTGTTGAACTCGGCCACGAGGTTCGGACCGGCAAGCGCCGCCGAACCAAGGCCGAGGCCGGTTGCGAGGCCGAGGAAGACCAGGAAGTTCGGGTTCATTTTCATTGCCTTGCGTTCTATGGCCTCTGTCGGTCGGCCGTGCGTTTCGTTCTGGGTGTGCCCGGCCTCCGGGGGAAGGAGTTGGGAGGCCGGGCACAGGGTCGCCCCCACGGGCTTCCCGCCCGGTCCGGAGCTCCGGACGGTTCCCATGGGGCTCGGGGTCCGTCCGGCACCCGCTCCGCGACCGGCACCACGCGTAGGTCGCGGTGCCTGGAACGAGGGTTCAAAGATTTCTTCCAAAAGCGCGCGGGGCCGAAGGCGGGGGCTCCCGCGCTCTGTCGACAGGCACCCGTGGCGCCTGTCTCCGCCGCTTCTCCAGCGGTCTTCGAAACCCGGGGAAGGATGCCGGAGACCCTCGTCCTCTTTTGGATCTCAAATATTCTCGGGGGTGAATTCGCGCGTCAGCGCGAAGAGGGGACAGACCGCCCCCTGCCTGCCGAGCGAAGCCACCGAAACCGGCGCGGCAACCGCGGGGCGCAAGCTCAACCCGAACCGAAACGGCCATCCTTGCGCTCCCGGAACCCGGTCAGGGACGGATCAGTCCGCCGTGATAGTCGAGCCGGTAAGCCTCTGTTCCGCCGACCGAAATCACTTCCGTGCCAGAGAATCCATGGACATCGCCGCGACTGCGGTCGGCATAGACGAACCGGCCCACCGTGAAATCGAACCCGCCCAGAAAGCGCCCCTCGCGGTACATTGCGGAAAGCGCCGCCTTGATCACCCGGCCGCCCTCGGACGCGGTCATCAAATCGTCCCGCGTGATCCGGCCAAAATAGTTCATCGCCCAGACCGGCTCGGCGCGGCGCCAGACCACCTCCTGGCCGATGAAGTCGGTGCCGCCGAAATAGCTGTCGCGGTAGGACCAGTCGCCCTCGGCGAAGGTCAGGTCATGCGCGCCGGCCCGCGAGGGCGCCGCCGTGGCGCCGTCGCCCACATAGGCAGCCGCCTTCGCCCGGACGACGAAGGCCCCCAGCCCGTCCATGTCAGTAGCTGCGGATCAGCCCGACCAGCCGGCCCTGGACCTTGACCTGGTCCGAGCGCAGCACCCGCGTCTCGTAGGCCGGGTTCGCCGCCTCGAGCGCGATCATGTCGCCCTTGCGGCGGAACCGCTTCAGCGTCGCCTCGTGGCCCTCGACCAGCGCGACGACGATATCGCCATTCTCGGCCGTCTGGGTCTCGCGGATGACCACGATGTCGCCGTCGTTGATCCCGACCTCGATCATCGAATCCCCGCGCACTTCCAGCGCATAGTGTTTCGAGCCGCCCGAAAGCATCGAGCCCGGCACCGCGACATTGTGCGAGACCTCGGAAATCGCCTCGATCGGCGTACCCGCGGCGATCCGGCCCATCACGGGCAGTTCCAGCGCATGGACCGCCTCGACCGGCATCGCGCCGCGCGGCGGGTCGGCGCGGTCGCCCTCGATCACCCGCGGGGTGAAGCCGGCGGACCGTTCCATCGCGTCGGGCAGCTTGACGATCTCGATCGCGCGGGCGCGGTGGGCGAGGCGGCGGATGAAGCCGCGCTCCTCGAGCGCCGTGATCAGCCGGTGGATGCCGGATTTCGAGCGCAGGTCCAGCGCCTCCTTCATCTCGTCAAAGGAAGGCGGGACGCCGTCGCGCTGCACCCGCTTGTGGATGAATTCCAGGAGATCGAGCTGTTTCCGCGTGAGCATCCGCCCCTCCGCACCGCGTACATGTTCCGGTGAGTTCTACTCTTGTTCCCGGTTTGTGTCAACCGCGCGAAACGAGGCGCGGATCAGTCGCTGAACTGTGGTGGATCGCCTTCGACGCGGCAACCCCGGCTGGCGCCGCGCGCGTGCCGGGCGAGAGATCGGTGTCGCGGGTTCACTCGATGATCTGCCGGTCGGCCTCGCCGATGTCATGCAGCAGTTCGGGCATCTTGGGAGGCCTGGACCGGGCAATCCTCATTCCCACTCAGAACTCCAGATATTGCGCCCTGTCGCCCGCCCGCCGGGGTCCGTCGCCGGGCGGGCGGATGAGGAGGGCGTTCGCATTCGAGAGGATCGAGAGGAGCGAGGAATCCTGCCGATCGAACGGCGTCACAATACCGGCGTCGAGCCGGGCGCGCATGTAATGCGCGCGCGGGCCGTTCGGTCCGACATCGGCACCGAGCCGGGCTTCACGAGGCTGTGGAAGGACGTCGCCAAGCCCCAGCATCTTCCGCACCATCGGGACCAGGAAGACCGCGCCGCAGACCAGCGCCGAGACCGGATTGCCGGGCAGGCCCAGATAGGCCGCCGCGCCGTAACTGCCTGCGATCAGGGGCTTTCCCGGCCGCATGGCGATCTTGTAGAAAGACCGTTTCACGCCCAGCGTCTCGGCGGTCCGGCCGACCAGATCGTGGTCGCCGACCGAGGCGCCGCCGATCGTCACCGCGATGTCGGCCTCGCTCAGCATGCCCGCCATCGCCTCGATCAGCGCGTCCTCGCGGTCGGGCGCGATGGGCAGGATCACACCCGCGCCGCCCGCTGCCTCGACCATCGCCTTCAGCCCGAAGACGTTCGAGGCGACGATCTGGTCGGGGCCGGGGAGGGCGCCGGGCATGACAAGCTCGTCCCCGGTGGCGAGGAAAAGGACCCTGGGTCGGATCGTCACGCCGACCTTCGCGACATTCATCGCCGCCAGAAGGGCAAGGTCGGCCGGGGAGAGGAGGCGTGGCGCCTCCATCCGGTCACCTTGCCGGAAGTCGGCGCCCTGGGGGCGGATGTTCGGCCCCTCGCCGAGGCTCGGCAGGATGGTGATCCGGCCGCCGTCACGCGCGACGTCCTCTTGGATCACCACATGGTCGGCGCCCGCCGGCACCGGCGCCCCGGTGAAGATGCGGACCGCCTGACCCGGCCCGACGGTCCCCGTCCAGCCGTGGCCCGCCGCCGCCTCGCCGATCACCTCGAACCCGGCACCCGGCCCAAGTTCCGCCTCTCGCAAGGCATAGCCGTCCATCGCCGCGGCGGCGAAGGGTGGCTGGTCGCGCCCGGCATGGGCGGGGGCAAAAAGGACGCGTCCTCCGGCCTCGGCCAGCGGCACCTCCTCGCCCGGCAGGGGCTTGACCAGCGCGAGGCACGCGGCTTGCGCCTCTTCGACCGGGATCATGCCTCGTAGCGGCCCGACTTGCCGCCTTCCTTGAGCGCCAGGTGCACGCCGCCGATCTCCATCGCGCGGTCGGCGGCCTTGAGCATGTCGTAGACGGTGAGCGCGGCGACCGTCACCGCCGTCAGCGCCTCCATCTCCACGCCGGTGGGACCGGTCGTCTTGACCG
>JBNLCA010000085.1:0-3242 GCA_050303575.1 Paracoccaceae bacterium | reverse complement strand
CGGAACGGCGCGACGATCCGGCCATCAACGGCGTCCGGCGCTTGCTGCGCGAGGTCCACGCCGAGGCGGACCGCTAGGACCGAGCCGTCGGTGCCTGACCCTTGTCCGGCCGCGACCTACGCCATCCTCGACGGTGCCAAGGTGCCGAGCCTGCCCGAGATGCAGCGCACTCGGGGATATGCGCATAGCGTCACGCGACTTGCGGTGGCTCGGTCCTTTCGCGGCATTGACGCCAAATGACCGAGAGGGTTCAGCCGGGCTCTCGTTCGAAAGCAATCCCGTCCGCGCCTATGCTTCCTCTCCGGACGACGTATCGCCGACCACTTCGGCGTCACCTCGCGCAGGGCGAAAGCGCACGTCCAATGGCTACCCCGGCACCGCCCCGGACGGATCGGCCCGCGCCGTCCGGCCGCTGACCGCCCCTTGTTGCAGGGGCCTGTTTGCGCCATGCTGGCGCGGCGTTTTAGGCAGGTATTTCTGATGGCTGACACCCTGGTGCAATCTCTGACGCCTCGCGGAGCAAGTGCCGCATGACGGACCTCTCCACCGTCGACGGCCTGCCGGGAAGTCTGGTGCTGCGCGAGGTTATGGCGCACAGCGGTCCCTTCGTGCGGCAGGACACGATGCCGGCCGACGAGATGGCGGCGCTGACCGGCAAGGTGCCGGACCTCCTGGTCGACCTCTGGCGCATCTATGGGCTGGGCGAGATCATGGGCGGCCGCTTGCGCTTCGTCCGCCCGTCGCGCTTCCGGAACGTTCTGGCGTTTCTGTTCGACGGCGACCCCGATTTCGGCGAGGGCTGCCACGTCATCGCCCACACCGCCTTCGGCGACTTCCTCGTCTGGAGCGAGCGGCACCACCACGTCTTCGTTTCGGTCAACTATCTCGGTGTCGAAGCGCCCTACCTCTTCCGCCCGGTCCCGCGCGCGGAGGCCGACCGCATCCTCATCGACCGCGTGCTCACGGCCGACCCGGCCCGGCTCGAAGTGCTGCAGGCCGACGGCACACCGCTCTTTGCGGCGGCGAAGGCGGCCTTCGGCCTTCCGCCGTACCCCGCCGTCTATGGCTTCGTGCCCTATCCGCCGATGCCGCCCAACCTGACGCTCGATCATATCCGCATGGTCCAGCCGGCCGATTACGCGGGCGAGATCATCGCGATCTCCAAGTTCGGCCTCCACGATTTCGAAGGCCAGAACCTTAACATCCGCGACATCGGCCCACAGCCATGATCGCCCCCCGTGCCCTCCTCGTCGCCCTCGCGCTTGCCGCCTGCAAGGAAGGCCGCGATCCCGAGCGGCTCGACCTCAATTTCGGCTCCTTCGAAGCGAGCCCCGCGATCCTCCTCGATTTCCGGATCAACGGGAAGACGCTCGGCCACTTCCCCACCGTCGAGTCCTCGCGCGCGGATACCGAGACCCCGCGTGGCAATGGCGGCGCTAGCCTCTCCTACCCGCCCGGCGACCCGCCGGGCCGAATCACCATCACGGCCGAGTGGGTCGAGCTTTTTACCCACAAGGCCTGGCGCGCCGAGTTCGACCTCAGGACCGCAGACTTTACCTGGCACGAGGTGCTCGACCAGATCCGCGTGACGCCGGTTTTCGGTCCGAACGGACTCATCATCATCGCGTCCGACCCGATCCCGAAATCGGCCGACGTGGTCACCAAGGACATCGCCCGCCTCTGCGGCACCCGCGCCCCCGAGGCCGACTTCGACTTCGCCCGACGCCCCGACCAGATCGCGCAACTACCAGAACTGCTCGAGTTCGACTTTCCGCCCGTCACCGACCCCGAGTGCCCGTATCCCGAGGATTAGCCATGGCCATTTCCCCTCGCGAAGTCAGCGCCCGCGCCGCCGACGCCTCGACCGGTTTGGGTGGCGAGCTTGGCAATACCGAGCAGAGCTGCCCGAAGGTCACGCTCGAACTTGGCATCTTCTTCGATGGCACGCTGAACAACGAGTACAATACGCTCTCGGGCAAGCATGACGACACGAGCTACACCAATGCTCGGTCGAACGTCTCGCTGCTCAAGGACCTCTACAAGAACCGGGTGGAGTACGATCTCCGCAATTCCTGCGGCGGCTACAGCCGGAGGTACAGGTCGCGCTATGTCGAGGGTATCGGATCGGCGAGCGGTGAGCGCGACGACGTTCCAGGCAAGGCCTTCGGCATGGGCTCGACCGGCATCGAATCACGTGTCTACCAGACATGCCTCTGGGTCGGAGACATCATCCGCGAGGTCTCGCCCGGCGTCGAGCCAACCGAGATCATCATGGATGTCTTCGGCTTCAGCCGGGGCGCGGCGGCGGCGCGGTATTTCGTCAACTGCTTCCGCCAAGGCTACATCGACTACGACAAGAATTTTATCAACAGGAAACGCGCCCACGTGCCCGAGGGTCGCAAGGTACGCTTCCGCTTCATCGGCATCTTCGACACGGTAGCCGCCGTCGGATGGGCCGACAACGACGACAACGGCCCGGTCAACGTGCATCTCAAGACCGACCAGGGCGAGAAGATTTTCCACATCACCGCCGAGAACGAGTTCCGGATCAACTTCCGGCTCAACCACAACATCCCTGGCGGCGGCGAGACCCGTAGCCTGCCGGGTGCGCATTCGGACATCGGCGGCGGCTATCGCGACCAGGGCGACACGACCGCCGTCGGTCCCTATCAACTAAAGCGCTACCAGACCCTCGCGGACGCGCAGAAGGGCCGCGAGGAGCTTCTGCGCACCTTCGGCCCGCAGTCCTCGAGCGCCGACCAGACGCGCTGGCAGTCCGACGGCTGGTACTCGGCAAACGACCCGCGCGAAACCTTGCGCATGGAGGTAGCCGAGCCATTTCCGATGGGTATGGGAGGCTACGGCGTGGGCTACTACCAGGTGCTCGACCGGCCCTGGGTTCAGCCCGGCATGGCGCGCATCGCGCTCAAGATAATGTACGACAAGGCAATGGCACAGAATGTGCCGTTCGTCGGCATGCCCGCGACCGAAGAATACACGATCCCCCAGGGACTGAAGCCGATGGGCGACACTCTGGTCGCCGGCGGTGCGGCGAGCCAGGCTCAGAAGCACGAGGCGCTTCGGAACTATGGCCATGTCTCGTCAAGCGAGTGGCGGCTCGGCATGGGCGCCGAAGCGGACCATCGCCGGGTGATCTACCCGAACCAGCCCGGTCTGGCGAAGTAGCCTCAGCCCATCGCCATCACCCGCTCGGCGACGGCGGCGAACTTCTCGCCCTCGGG
>JBNLCA010000084.1:0-3625 GCA_050303575.1 Paracoccaceae bacterium | reverse complement strand
CTTGCGGACCTTGTCGAGCGGCATCTGCAGCTTCTCGGCCAGTTCCTCGGGCGTCGGCTCGCGGCCGATCTCGTGCAGCATCTGGCGGCCGGTGCGGACCAGCTTGTTGATCGTCTCGATCATGTGGACCGGGATGCGGATGGTGCGCGCCTGGTCGGCGATCGAGCGGGTGATCGCCTGGCGGATCCACCAGGTCGCGTAGGTCGAGAACTTGTAGCCGCGTCGGTATTCGAACTTGTCGACCGCCTTCATCAGGCCGATGTTGCCTTCCTGGATGAGGTCCAGGAACTGCAGCCCGCGGTTGGTATATTTCTTGGCGATCGAGATGACGAGACGCAGGTTCGCCTCGACCATTTCCTTCTTGGCCTGCCGCGCTTCCTTCTCGCCCTTCTGGACCTGGTTCACGATGCGGCGGAATTCCGAGATGTCGACGCCGACATACTGGCCGACCTGGGCCATCTCGGCGCGCAGCTCGTCGACCTTGTCGCCCGACTTCTCGATCAGGGCCTGCCAGCCGCGGCCGGCCTTCTCGGCCATGCGGTCGATCCAGGTCGGGTCGAGCTCGTAGCCCTTGTACTCGTCGATGAACTCGCGCCGGTTGATGCGGGCCTGGTCGGCCAGCTTCACCATGTTGCTGTCAATCGACATGATCTTGCGGTTGATGCCGTAGAGCTGGTCGATCAGCGCCTCGATCCGGTTGTTGTGCAGGTGAAGCTCGTTCACCAGCTCGACGATCTCGGCGCGCAGCTTCTGGTACTTGGCCTCGTCCGAGACGCTGAAGGAATTGTCCTCGTTCAGCGTCGCCGACATGCGAAGGTCCTGCATCTCGGCGAGTTTGGCATAATCCCGGGCGACGAGTTCCAGCGTCTCGAGCACGCGCGGCTTCAGCGCCGCCTCCATCGCGGCGAGCGACATGTTGGCCTGGTCGTCGTCGTCGTCCTCTTCCTCGGCGCGGGCGATCGGCTCGCCGTCGGCGTCGAGTTCCGGCTCCTCGGACTTCTTCTCGGCCGGCGCGGCGCCCGAGACGTCGATGCCGTCAAGGTCGTCGTCGCCCTCGACCGAGCGGCCGAAGGTGGTTTCCAAGTCGATGACGTCGCGCAGCAGGATCTCTTCGCTCAGAAGTTCGTCGCGCCAGATGGTGATGGCCTGGAAGGTCAGCGGGCTTTCGCACAGGCCCAGGATCATCGTGTTGCGGCCGGCCTCGATGCGCTTGGCGATGGCGATCTCGCCCTCGCGGGACAGAAGCTCGACCGAGCCCATCTCGCGCAGATACATGCGCACCGGGTCGTCGGTACGGTCCAGCGTCTCGGTCGTGGTCGAGGCGACGGCGACCTCGCGGCTGGTCGATGTCTCGACCACGGCGCCGCCCTGTTCGCCTTCCTCGGCCTCTTCCTCCTCGATGACGTTGATGCCCATCTCGGACAGCATCGACATCACGTCCTCGATCTGCTCGGACGAAACCTGTTCGGGCGGCAGGGCCGTGTTGAGCTGGTCGTAGGTGATGTAGCCGCGCTCGCGGGCGTCGGCGATCATCTTCTTCACCTGGGCCTGGCTCATGTCGAGCATGGTCTCGGTGTCCTGATCGTCGGCCTTCTGCCCGTCTTCGTCCTTGGCCATGTGCGCTCCTATCCGGGGTCTGGCGATTCGCTTCTGCGGCGGATTTCCGAATCAATAGCGCGAATCACGCGCGAGGAAACCCGTCTAGCCTTATTTCTTTACCTTTTTCTCACCATCGTCCGATTCGAAGCCGATTCTGGCGAGAAGATCGTGGAACGCCTCCTTCTCGGCGCGGCTTAGGCGCGCGCCTGTCGGGGCGATATCATATTCGGTCCGGTCCTCCGTGCCGCTGCGCGTGGCGCGTGCAGTGGCCTCGGCGGCTTGCTTCAGCCGCCAGGTCAGCCCCTCGTCCGCGAGCCCTTCCATGTCGTCCATCGCTTCGGCGACGTCGCGCCGCGCGCCCCTCAGCGCCGCGATGCGGGCGAATTCCTCGGCCAGGCACAGGCGTGCCAGGTCGGGATCGTCCGTCCGCCGGAGCGAGGGGGCGAGGCGCACATGGTTGGTCGCCAGGAGCTTTTCAAGGGCCGCGGCCGTCTCGGCGTCCGGCGGATCTCCGTCATGCGCCTGGCGGAGGAGCGCGAGGCGCAGCCCCTCGTGCGCCGGGTCGTGGCAATGGAGATCCTCGAGCGGGCCCTCGAACTCGGCGACGAGCGCGGGCTGGGCGAAAAGCGTTGCCAGGATCACCGCCTCGCGCAGCCCCTCCTCGACCGCCTCGCCGCCCGCGGCGAGGAGCGACGAACGGGTGGCGGCGAGCGGCGCGCGGGGCAGCTGGCCCCAGCCCTTTCGGCTTTGGCCGGGTCGCGACTGCGGCGCCGCGGTCCGCCGACCGGTGCCGAACAGCTCCCACCTCAGGCGCTTGATCTCCTCGCCATAGTGGCCGCGCAGCGAGGGGTCGCGGATCTTCTTCAGCGCCTCGCGGAGCGACCGGTCGAGGGCCGCCTTGCGCTCGGGGCTGTCAAAGTTCTTGCCCTCGGTCTCGCGCCGCCAGAGGAGGTCGACCATCGGCACGGCGCCCTCGAGCACCTGCCGCATCGCGCCCGATCCGCCCTCGCGGATCACGTCGTCGGGGTCCTTGCCCGCCGGAAGGATGGCGAAGCGCAGCGACTGGCCGGCCTCGATCAGCGGCAGGGCAAGGTCCATCAGCCGCATCGCCGCGCCGATGCCGGCCTTGTCGCCATCGAGCGCCACGACAGGCTCGGGATGCATCCGCCACAGGAGTCTCAGCTGGTCCTCGGTGACCGCCGTGCCAAGTGGCGCGACCGCCCCCTCGAACCCCGCCATGACGAGCGCGATGACGTCCATGTATCCCTCGGCCACGACGAGGGGCTGGCCCTTGCCCGCCGCCTCGCGCGCCGGCCCGTGGTTGTAGAGGCTGCGGCCCTTGTCGAAGAGCTCGGTCTCGGGCGAGTTCAGGTACTTGGCCCGTGCGTTCGGGTCCATCGCCCGGCCGCCGAGGCCGATGGGCCGTCCCTGAGCGTTCCGGATCGGAAAGATGATGCGGCCGCGGAAGCGGTCATAGGGCTCGCCGCCATCATCCGGCCTCGCGCAGAGGCCGGCATCGACCAGGAGATCGGCCGCGATCCCCTTCGCGTTGAGCGCCTGGAAAAGGCCCTGTCGCGCGTCCGGTGCAAAGCCGATCTCGAACCGCTCCTGCGCCTCGGGACCGAGCTTGCGGCGCGCCAGGTAGTCCCGCGCCTCGGCCGCAGCGCCGGTGGAAAGCGACATCCGGTAGTGCCGGACGGCCGCCTCCATCACGTCGGCGAGGCGGCTCCGCCTGTCGGCCTTCTCCTGCGCGGCCGGATCGCGCGCCGGCATCGGCATCCCGGCCTCGCGGGCGAGGATCTCGACGGCCTCCATGAAGCCGACATTCTCGGTCTCCTTGACGAAGGAAATCGCGTCGCCCTTCGCGTGGCAGCCGAAGCAATAGTAGAATCCCTTGCGGTCATCGACATGGAACGAGGCGGTCTTTTCCTGGTGGAACGGGCACGGCGCCCAGAGATCGCCCTTGGCCGGGTTCGATTTCCGCTGGTCCCACATGACCTTGCGGCCAACCACCTGCCCCAGCGAC
>JBNLCA010000083.1:0-2921 GCA_050303575.1 Paracoccaceae bacterium | reverse complement strand
AGCCAGGCGCATGGTCGCGGGTCCGGATCTGCATGAAGACGGTCAGCCCCAGCCCCACCGCGTCGGGATCGACCAGCGCGACACGGGCACGGATCACACCGGCCTCCTCCATCGTCCGGACCCGCCGCCAGACGGCGTTGCGCGAGAGGCCGACCTGCGCCCCGATTTCCTCGAGCGGCAGCGAGGCGTCGCGTTGCAGGATCGCGAGAATGCGGGCGTCTGTGGGATTGGTTTCTTTCATTCTGTCATGGTATGAGAACTTTTCCACAATACAACCTGTCTTACAGATCACTTTGGGCGAATTTCCCTTGCGGACCATGATAGCTTCACGAGAAACAACCCAAATGGGGCAGACATGCTGAAGAGGCTCTTTCTCGACCATCCCGGCAGCGTCGACGAGACGTATCTTGAGCACGCGGCCTTCGCGACCCGCTTCTCCGGCACGCTCTTTCTCGCCGCGCTTGCGGCTCTGGTCCATGCGCTCTTGCCCTTCGCCTTCGAGAAGACCGCCTCGACACTGGTGGCCCGGCTTTACGCGCGCACTCAGAACCGGGGCCGCTGACGGAGGTCACGCGCGGCCCCGCTGAGATTCACTGGGGACAGCGGGCTTCTATCCCGCCTTTCGCTCTACCGCGACGCCGAGGCGTGTCCAGAGGGCGGCGGCGAGGGCCGGGTCCGCGGGCAGACCGAAGCGATCGGTCAAGACTTCCTCCAGGTCCTCGGCCGACGCGATACGCCGGCGCGCCCGGTCCTCGGTCAGGTCGAGGTCGAAAAGGCTGACGCGGCCGGTTCCCGTGGTCCGGTTCATCATCAGGTGCGCCGGGAACGGCGATGCCGGGGCGTTTGCACAGAAGAAGTTCGCTGCGTCGATGTCCTCGGTGGTGACGGCGGCCTCGTCGAACGCGTAGACCGGGAACCAGCCCTCGCCCTCCCGCCGCTCCAGCACCGTTTCTGTGCCACCTTCGCGCAGGCGAAAGGTGCCCAGGCGGGTCATCACCGGCGTCGCGTCACCCAGCAGCAGCGGAACGTCAGCGCCCGGACCACCAAAGCCGGTATCGGCCAGCCACGTCTCGGTACCGAACCGGACCAGCTGGGCCAGGTGCATCCGGGCGCCGCCGGATGCCCGGCCCATGCGGACACGGCCGAGGATCGGGCGCGCGTCATATCCCAGCGCCGAAAGCGCAGCGCCGAAAAGGCCATTGAGCTCAAAGCAGTAGCCACCGCGTTCCGCCGACACCAGCTTGTCCCAGATGGCCCCGGGTGCAAGGTCGGGTGTCGTGCCGAGAAACGGCGCGGTATTCTCGAACGGGATGGCGCGCATCTGCGCCGACTGAAGCGCGGCAAGGGCCGTGGGCGAGGGGGCCTCGTGGCGCAGGCCGATGCGGGCGAGATAGAGGTCGGTGTCGAAGCTCATGTCGGTCTCCTGGGATGATCATGGCCGCGCATTCAGCCGATTGACCGGTCCTGGTCCATCCGCGATTATGCGGATCGCTATCCGTTTTTGCATGGTCCCGACGTGCTCCCTGACCTTCCCGACTGGAACGAGCTGCGCGACATCCTGGCGATCGCGGAGGAGGGTTCGCTCTCGGCCGCGGCGCGGACGCTTGGGGTAAGCCAGTCGACCATGTCGCGGCGCCTGGCCGCGATCGAGGCGGGAGGACGGCCAGTCTTTGCGCGGGACGGTGCCGGGCCGCTCACACCCACGGGGCGGGGCACGGTGTTGATCGCGGCGGCACGCGAGATGCGGGCGGCGCTCGGCCGGGCGGCGGCCGAATTGGCCGAAGCGCCGGCGCCGCTGCGGGTGGCGAGCTGCGAGGTCACGGCGCGCCTCTTCCTCGCCGATGCCCTCGCCGACTGGGCGCGGCGGCAGGACCGGCCGGCGGACCATTCGGTCCATGATGACCTTTTCAGCCTGTCTCGCGGGCGCTTTGACGTTCTGGTCAGCCCCGGCATCGGGCCCGGGGCTGATCAGGAAGGCGAGCGGATCGGTGCGATCGACTGGGCGCTTTATGCCGCGCCGGAGTACCTTGCGGCCCATCCCTTTGCTTCAGGGGACGGGCTCGTGGCGCACCGGATCATCCGCGCATCGGGGTCGCTGGCGCGGATCGACGCCTACCAGTGGCTGGCCGGGCAGGGCGGTGCGACGTCGCTTCTGTCGTCAAGCCCGCTCGCCCAGCTCGAGGCCTGCCGGCGCGGGCAGGGCATTGCGTTGCTGCCCGTGGGGTTGGTCGGCGGAACGGGGCTGGAGCGGCTCGACCACCCCGCGCCACCGCCGTCGCACGTCTGGATGCTCGCCGACGCCCGGGAGGCGAGCCATCCCCGGATCGCGGGCTTCCTGCGGTGGGCCCGAGGCCATTTCCGCAAGGCGCCCGAAACGACGGTGGCCTAGGGCCGCAAAGTCGGGCGCGTCGGTGCCTTCCGGCATCGCGGCCCGTCACGCCTTGGCTTCGGACTGGTATCAGCTCGCCTTGGCCTGGCGCTTGCGCTCGTGCGGGTCGAGTTCGCGCTTCCTCAGGCGGATGATCTTGGGCGTCACCTCGACCAGCTCGTCGTCGTCGATATAGGCGATGGCCTCTTCCAGGCTCATGCGCACCGGCGTGGTCAGTCGCACCGCCTCGTCCGTGCCCGAGGCGCGGATGTTGGTCAGCTTCTTGCCCTTGAGCGGGTTCACCTCGAGGTCGTTGTCGCGCGAATGCTCGCCGATGATCATCCCCTCGTAGACCTGCTCCTGCGCGCCGATGAAGAGCTTGCCGCGTTCCTCCAGGTTCCACAGCGCATAGGCGACCGAAGTGCCGTTCTCCATCGAGATCAGGACGCCCTGACGGCGGCCCTGGATCGCGCCCTTTTAGGGCGCCCAGTCGTGGAAGATGCGGTTCAGGACGCCCGTGCCGCGCGTGTCGGTCAGGAACTGGCCGTGATAG
>JBNLCA010000082.1:0-9897 GCA_050303575.1 Paracoccaceae bacterium | reverse complement strand
CGCGTCAATGTCTCGCTCGACACGCTCGATCCGGCGAAGTTCCAGAAGATCACGCGCTGGGGCCGGCTCCAGCAGGTGATGGACGGCATCCGCGCCGCACAGTCGGCGGGGCTGGCGATCAAGATCAACACGGTCGCGCTTAAGGGCGAGAACGAGGACGAGCTTTTCGACATGGTCGAATGGTGCGCCAACGAAGGGCACGACCTGACGTTCATCGAGGTCATGCCGATGGGCGACATGGGCGGGACCGACCGGCTTGACCAGTTCTGGTCGCTGGGCGACGTGCGGGCCCGGCTTTCCGAACGCTATGCCGTCACCGACCTTCCCGACCGCACCGGCGGTCCGGCGCGCTACGTGCGGCTTGAGGAAACCGGCCAGCGGATCGGATTCATCACGCCGCTATCTCACAATTTCTGCGAAAGCTGCAACCGCGTGCGGCTGACCTGCACGGGCGAGCTTTACATGTGCCTCGGGCAGGAGGACATGGCCGACCTGAGGACGCCCCTGCGCGCCAGTTCTGACGATGCACGGCTTGACGACGCCATTCGCGCGGCCATCGCCCGAAAGCCCAAGGGCCACGATTTCGACTATTCCCGCCAGCGTGCCGACGGCCAGATGTCGCGCCACATGAGCCACACGGGCGGCTGAGCGCCGGGCGGCGCCCAGCCTGTGGCCACTCAGGGCGTGAGCGTGACGCTCGGCCAGTCGATGTCCCACTCGACATTGCCGCGCGGCGGAGCGACCCCGGTCGAGCGGCAGTTCGCGTTCGAGCGGTTAAGCTGGTTGATGCTGCGGGCCCGCGCGAAGAACGAAAAATCCTGAAGGATCGTACGGCCGTTCATCTTCAGTTTCGCGCCGCGCAGCAGCATGTTCTCGCCCCTGCGCACATAGATGTCGTTCGACGCCCCGACACCGCAGAACTCGAGCACGCCGTTCACGACGATGATGTTGATCCGGTATTCGTACTTTGCTCCGGTCTGGTTCCATCCCAGAGTGCCTTCGGAAAAGTTGGCATCGACCGGGATCTGCCGCGTCACGTTCTGCGCCGAAACCGGCGCCGCAAGAGCAAGCATCATGGCCGCAACGACCGAAATACGTGAAATCATGTTCCGTCCCTTCCTCAACAATATCCAGCGAGTCCGACATTGGTGTCTTGCCGTCCGAACACAAGATGCATTCGTCACGCGGCACGGAATTCGTGACCTTGGCGCGTCGCGAGGGCCCGGCGAAGTGCCATGGAACATGCCGGCCGGTTGCGGTACGGCTCTCGGCGAGGAGCCCCCATGGACAACGCGCCGCAACCGCAGAACGAGGATACCCTTGCCGGCTTTCTGCTGGCCCTTTGCGTCTATTCCCTCTGGGGATTCCTGCCGCTCTATCTCAAGCTTCTCGCCCATATCCCGCCGGCCGAGGTCGTGGCGCACCGGATCATCTGGTCGGTGCCGCTTGCCGGCGTCGTCCTGATCCTCGTCGGGAGGACCCGCGATCTGCGCGCGGCGCTGGCCTCGCCCAAGATGGTCGCGCAGGCAGCGCTGACGGCGGCCTTCGTCTCGATCAACTGGGGGGTCTATGTCTGGGCGGTCACCTCGGGCCGGACGCTCGACGCGGCGCTGGGATACTATATCAACCCGCTTTTCAGCGTCTTCCTGGCGGCCGTGCTTCTTGGCGAGCGGCTGACACGGCTTCAGGCCGCTGCCATCGCGCTTGCCGCGCTCGCGGTGGGGATCCTGACGTGGGAGACCGGCTCGCTGCCATGGGTGTCGCTGGCGCTGACCTTCTCCTGGGGGTTTTATGCCTTCTTTCGCAAGACGTTGCCGATCGGACCGAACCAGGGTTTCTTCCTGGAGGTGCTGATTCTTCTGGGGCCGTCGCTCGCCTACGTGATCTTCCTCGAGGCGCGGGGCCACGGCCATTTCCTCGCCCCCGGCTGGCGCGACACCGCGCTTCTGCTCGGCGGCGGAGTGGTCACAGCCGGGCCGTTGATGATCTACGCGAACGCGGCGAAGCGGCTCAGGCTCTCGACCATCGGCATGATGCAGTACATCGCGCCGACCATGATCTTCCTGATCGCGGTCTTCGTGTTCGACGAGCCCTTCTCGCAGGTGAAACTCGTGGCCTTCGTCCTGATCTGGACGGCGCTGGCGCTTTTCTCGATCGCCATGCTGCGCGGGCGGCGGGCGGCTACGGCAGGCTGATCCGGCCGCCTTTGGTTGGCGTCGGAGCGCCCGTCGTGCCGGGGGCCGAGAGGGGCAGTCCGCCAGCCACCCGGACAGCGAGAAAAGCAAAGGCCTCGGCCTCGAGCATGTCGCCGTCGAACCCCGCCGCCTCGATCGGCTCGACCACCGGCAGGCGTTCGCGCAGGGCCGCCATCAGGGCGGCATTGTGCCGGCCGCCACCGGTGACGAGGAGACGGCTGGCCGGGCGCGGGAACTGCGCGGCACCGCGGGCCACCGCCTCGGCCGCGCAGGCAACGAGCGTGGCGGCGGCATCTTCGTCGGACAGATGCGCGACGGCCTTCGGTAGATCGGGAAAATCGTTACGGTCGAGCGACTTGGGGGGCCTGCGGACGAAGTAGGGGTGGGCGAGAAACGCCGCGATCACACCGGTGTCGGGCGTGCCGGCCTGGGCCAGCGCCCCTCCCTCGTCGCGAGGCTTTCCGGTGCGGACGCGGACAAGATCGTCGATGGGCGCATTGGCCGGACCCGTGTCGAAGGCGAGGAGCGCGCCTGGCGCCTCGGGCGCCTCGGCCGACGGATCGGCCCAGGTCAGATTGCCGACGCCGCCGAGATTGAGGAAGGCGACGGGCTCGTCCCCCATCTCGCGGGCGAGCGCGAAATGGTAGAAGGGCGCGAGCGGCGCCCCCTCGCCGCCCGCCGCAATATCGGCCGAGCGGAAATCCCAGGCGACCGGGACGCCCAGCGCCCGCGCCAAAGCCGCGCCGTCGCCTGCCTGGTGGGTGCCCCGCCCGCGCGGATCGTGCGCCAGCGTCTGGCCATGAAACCCGATGAGCGCCGCGCCCTCGATGCCCTTCAGAAGCTCGGCGTGCGCCTCGGCCACCACCCGCGCGGCTGCCTCGACGCCCGCTTCGCCCGGCCACCGGCCGAGGGCAGCGCGCAGGACCTCGCGCTCGGCGTCGGAATAGGCCCGGTACGCGCGCGCCCCACGTGCCAGCACCGCCTCGCCGTCGGTCAGCACCATCGCCGCATCGACCCCGTCGAGCGAAGTTCCGGACATCGTTCCCAAGGCCCAGATCGGCTCTGCCCCGAACATCCCTTTTCCTCCGTGGCCCGCGTCTGTAGAAGTCGCGCCAAACATGGACCCGGAACCGATGACCTACCACCCGAAATCCGACTTCCTGCAGGTGATGATCGAGCGCGGCTTCATGGCCGACTGCACCGACCTTCAGGCGCTTGACGAGGCCTGCAAGGCGGGGGTGGTTCCGGGCTATATCGGCTTTGACGCGACCGCGCCGTCCCTGCATGTCGGATCGCTGATCCAGATCATGATGCTGCGCTGGCTGCAGAAGACCGGCGGCAAGCCGATCGTTCTGATGGGCGGCGGCACGACCAAGGTCGGCGATCCATCCTTCCGCGCCGACGAGCGGCCGCTTCTGTCGGCCGACCAGATCGATGCCAACATCGCCGGCATCCGCAAGGTCTTTGCCAACTACGTAACCTTCGGCGACGGGCCGACAGACGCCATGATGGCGAACAATTCCGAGTGGCTCGACAAGCTCAACTACATCGAATTTCTGCGCGATATCGGCCGGTTTTTCTCGATCAACCGGATGCTTTCGTTCGAAAGTGTCAAGTCGCGGCTCGACCGGGAGCAGTCGCTGTCGTTCCTGGAGTTCAACTACATGATCCTCCAGGCCTACGATTTCCTCGAGCTGAACCGCCGCCACGGCTGCCTTCTCCAGATGGGCGGATCGGACCAGTGGGGCAACATCGTCAACGGGATCGACCTGACCCGGAGGGTGTCCGAGACCGAGGTCTTCGGCCTGACCTCGCCGCTTCTGACCACCTCGGACGGCAAGAAGATGGGCAAGTCGGCGGCCGGGGCGGTGTGGCTGAACGCCGAGATGCTGAGCCCCTACGAATTCTGGCAGTTCTGGCGCAACACGACCGACGCCGATGTCGGACGGTTCCTCAAGCTCTATACCGAGATGCCGGTCGAGGAATGCGACCGCCTTGGCGCGCTGGAAGGGTCCGAGATCAACGCCGCGAAGATCGCGCTGGCGAATGCCGTGACGACGCTGGCCCACGGAGCCGACGCGTCCGCAGCGGCCGAGGCGACGGCGCGGGAGGTCTTCGAGAAGGGCGGCGTCGGCGACGAGCTTCCCACCCTCGCGCTCGGCGCGGACGAGGTGGCGGACGGCATCTCGCTCGCCCAGCTCTTCGTCCGCTCGGGCCTCGCTAAGTCGGGCAAGGACGCCAAGCGGCTGATCGCGGAAGGCGGCGCACGGGTGAACGACGAGCCCGCCACCGATGCCGGCCAGATGTTCAGCGGCGCCGACCTCGGCGCGCCGTTGAAGCTGACCGCAGGCAGGAAACGGCACGCGCTGGTGACCCTCGCCTCCTGACCTGAAGGCTTGATCGGTGCCCCGATCCCGCGTCTAGTCATTTCAATCGCGTAGAACGATTGAAGGGACAGGACATGATTTTCATCTGGGGCTCGAAAGGCCGAACCAAATCCATTGCCAACGGCGACTTCCACTGCCCGGATTGCCGGACCCGGCGCAGCTACGACCACAAGGAGGTCAAGCGCTGGTTCACGCTCTATTTCATCCCGGTCTTCCCGACGAGCACGCTGGGCGACTATATCGAATGCGGATCTTGCCGCAGCACGTTCAACAGCCGCGTCCTTGAGTTCAACCCCGAGGCCGCGCGCGAGAAGTTCGAGGCCGCCTTCTCGATCGCCGCCAAGCGTGTGATGTTCAAGATGGCTCTGGCCGACGGCGAGATCGACGAGGCCGAGGTGCGCCAGATCGCCCAGGCCTTCCGCAACATCACCAAGCGCGAGATCGAGGAGGGCGACATTGCCGCCGAGCTCGAGGCCGCGCGCGGCGACACATCGAGCGTGACGTCCTACCTGCGCGAGGTGGCGCCGACGCTGAATGATACCGGCAAGGAACTGGTCCTGCGGTCGGCCATCGCGGTGGTCAAGGCGGACGGACAGGTTACGGCGGAGGAAGTCACCGAGGTCGAGGAACTGATCAAGGCGCTCGACCTGCCGAAGGCCTATGCAACCGGCATCCTGCACGAGGAAGGCCTGGGCCAGCTTCAGAACGCCTGAAGTTTCTCGCTCAGCGCTGGACCTTCACCGACACCATGAAGTCGGGGAAGTCCACCGTGCCGTTCTCGATCGGGTCGCCCTTCTTGATCTGGTCGACGACTTCCATCCCGGCAACGACATGGCCGACCGCGGTGTACTGGCCGTCTAGGTTCGCCGCCCGGTCGAACATGATGAAGAACTGGCTGTTGGCGCTGTTGGGATCGGGCCCGCGAGCCATTCCGACGATGCCGCGCTCGAACTTGACGTCCGAGATCTCTGCCGGAACGTCTGGCAGCTCGGACTTGCCGAACCCGGCACGCGACGTGTCCTCAAGATCGATCCGGCCGAACTGCACGTCGCCGGTCTGGGCCATGAAGCCCTCGATGACGCGGTGGAACGAGACGTTGGCGAAGTAACCGGCCTCGGCCAGCTGAATCAGACGTTCGGCATTCTGCGGCGCCCTGTCGGTGTAGAGATCGATGACGAAGGTGCCGTCGGCCTCGCCGCCCATGGTGACGACGAGGTTCGGCCCCGGTCCGTCGGTCGGATCGGTCGGAATGCGGCCGTCGGGCCAGAGCATGTAGACCAGAAGGACCCCGCCAAGCGCCGTGGCGGCAGCGATCGCGAAGAGGTCGTTGTCACTGACCATCGACGACGCTCACGCTGACCATCTGGTCGGGCGCCCCCGGCGGCTCGCCGCGCGCGATGGCATCCACCACGTCCATGCCCGAGATCACCCGGCCGACGACAGTGTACTGGCCGTTCAGGAAATCGCCCGGCGCGAACATGATGAAGAACTGGCTGTTGGCGCTGTCGGGACTTTGCGAGCGCGCCATGCCGACGATGCCGCGCGCGAAGGGGATATTCGAGAATTCGGCGGGAATGTCCGGAAGGTTCGAGCCGCCACGGCCGGCCATCCGGGTGTCGCCACCGGCCCTGCCGAACTGGACGTCGCCGGTCTGGGCCATGAAGCCGTCGATGACGCGGTGGAAGACGACGCCATTGTAGGCGCCCTCTTGGGCGAGCGCGGTGATCTGCGCCACGTGCTTGGGCGCTACATCGGGCAGTAGGTCGATGACGATCTCGCCATTCGCCTTGCCCGCGACCTCGATCACGAGGTTCGGGCCCGGCCCGTCCTGCGCGAGCGCAGGAGCCGCCAGGAAAAGCGCGGCAGCGAGCGCGGCAAGCTTACGCATCGGCGGCCACCTTCACGCTGAGCATCCGGTCGGGGTTCATCGGCGGCTCGCCGCGGGCGATCTTGTCGACATGCTCCATTCCCTGGATGACCCGGCCGTACACGGTGTACTGGCCGTTCAGGAAATCGTTGTTCTTGAAGTTGATGAAGAACTGGCTGTTGGCCGAATTCGGGTTCTGCGACCGCGCCGCGCCGAGGGTGCCCCTGTCGTGCGGAATCGACGAGAACTCGGCCGGCAGGTCCGGCAGGTCCGAACCGCCGGTGCCGGCGAGGCGGATGTTGAAACCCTTGTCGAAATTGCCGTTCGCCACGTCGCCAGTCTGGGCCATGAAGCCATCGATGACGCGGTGAAAGACCACACCGTCATAGGCCCCTGCCCGCGCCAGTTCCTTCATCCGCTCGGAGTGCTTCGGTGCGACGTCGGGCATCAGCTCGATCATCACCGTGCCGTCCTTGAGCTCGATGAGGATGGTGTTCTCGGGGTCCTTGATCTCGGCCATGTCGTCCTCCGTTCCGGTTCGGGCCGGACCCTACAAGGGGCGGCGCGCGCTGGGAAGCGCAAACCTGACCCAGTTGACCTTGCCGCCCGGATCGGGTGAATCGGACGCGGACCGCACAGGGGGACCCCATGGCCTGGAAGACGCTCGACGACTTGGACTTGCAGGGCAAGGTGGTGCTTGTGCGGGTGGACATCAACGTACCGGTCGAGGACGGCCGCGTCACCGACGCGACGCGGATCGAGCGGATCGTGCCGACCGTGAAGGACATCCTGGCAAAGGGCGGCAAGCCGGTGCTTCTGGCCCATTTCGACCGGCCCAAGGGCAAGGTCGTGCCGGAAATGTCGCTGAAACAGCTGGTCCCGGCGCTCGAGGAGGCTCTGGGCGAGCCGGTGAACTTCGCCGAGGACTGCGTCGGCCTTCCCGCCAAGCGCGCGGTGGCCGATCTTGCCCAAGGCGAGGTGCTGCTTCTGGAGAACACCCGCTTCCACGCCGAGGAAGAGGCGAACGATCCGGCCTTTGCCGCGTCGCTCGCCGCGCTGGGCGACGTCTATGTCAACGACGCCTTTTCCGCCGCGCACCGGGCGCATGCCTCGACCGAGGCGCTGGCACGGCTTCTGCCGTCCGGCGCGGGCCGGCTGATGGAGGCCGAGCTGAAGGCGCTCGAGGCGGCGCTGGGTCAGCCCGACCGGCCGCTCGTCGCGGTGGTCGGCGGGGCCAAGGTGTCGACCAAGCTCGACCTTCTTGCGAACCTCGTGGAGAAGGTGAACCACCTGGTCATCGGCGGCGGCATGGCGAACACGTTCCTTGTCGCGCAGGGGGTCGAGGTCGGCAAATCGCTCGCCGAGCGCGACATGGCCGACACCGCGAAGGCGATCCTGGCAAAGGCCAAGGCGGCCGAATGCGCCGTGCACCTGCCGGTCGACGTCGTCGTCGCGCGCGAGTTCAAGGCGGGTGCGCCCAGCGAGACGGTCGCGGCGGACGCCTGCCCGGCCGACGCGATGATCCTCGACGCCGGGCCCGCGACGGTCGAGGCCATCGGCAAGGTCTTCGAGGAGTGCAGGACCCTGATTTGGAACGGCCCGCTCGGCGCCTTCGAGATCGAGCCCTTCGACCGCGCGACGATGGCGGCGGCGCGGAAGGCGGCGGAGCTGACGAAGGCCGGCACGCTGGTCAGCGTGGCGGGCGGCGGCGACACGGTCGCCGCGCTGAACGCCGCCGGCGTGGCGGACGATTTCAGCTACATCTCGACGGCGGGCGGTGCCTTCCTCGAATGGATGGAAGGCAAGGAACTGCCGGGCGTCGCGGCGCTCGGCTGAGGCTGGCTTCGCCGCCGGGTCGTCCCCGACAGGCGATTTCCCGCTCCGGGTGCATTTCGCGGGCCGAGACCCCTTTTCGATAGCGCTAATGGGCGGGCGTCCGGCTTGCCAATCGCCGGTGCCTCGCCCATGGTCTCGCCAACTTAGGCGTACCGAAAGGAGAGAGCATGGCGAACGCAGCGCAGGCGCAACAGATGCGCGAGGGGAAGGGCTTCATCGCGGCCCTCGACCAGTCCGGCGGCTCGACCCCCAAGGCCCTGCGGCTTTACGGCGTGGCCGACGACGCCTGGTCGAACGAGACCGAGATGTTCGACCTGATCCACGCCATGCGCGCGCGGATCGTCACCTCGCCCGCCTTCACCGGCGAGCGCGTGATCGGCGCCATCCTCTTCGAGCAGACGATGGACCGCGAGATCGGCGGCAAGGGCTCGGCTGAGTTCCTGTGGGACGACAAGCGCGTGGTGCCGTTCCTGAAATGCGACAAGGGACTGATGGATCCGGTCGACGGCTGCCAGCTGATGAAGGACATGGGCGATCTTGACGCGCTTCTGGAGCGGGCGGTTTCCAAGGGTGTCTTCGGCACCAAGATGCGCTCGGTCATCGGCGCGGCCAATGCAGCCGGGATCGAGGCCAATGTCGCCCAACAGTTCCAGATCGGCCGGCAGATCATCGGCCACGGTCTGATGCCGATCCTCGAGCCGGAAGTCACGATCACCATCCCCGACAAGGCAGAGGCCGAAACGATCCTTCAGGACCGCATCCTGGCGCATCTCGACACACTGCCCGCGGATCAGCAGGTGATGCTGAAACTGTCGCTGCCTACCGTGGCAAACCACTACCTGCCGCTGATCGAGCATCCGAAGGTGATGCGGGTCGTGGCCTTGTCGGGCGGTTATCCGCGGGACGAGGCGAACGCGCTCCTGTCGCGGAACAAGGGCATGATCGCCAGCTTCTCGCGCGGGCTGACCGAGGGGCTGTCGGCGGGCCAGTCGGACGCCGAGTTCAACAGCGCGCTCGACGCGATCATCCAGTCGATCTACGACGCCTCGGTCGCCGGCTGAAGCCGGGCCAGCACCGGCGCAGGGTCGAACGCCGGCAGCGATCCGGCGATCTGCCCGCGCGCCGCGAACCGCGTTGAAACGAAGGCCTCGGCAATTTCTGCCGGGGCCGTTTTCATCAGCGCCGCCGCAGCCAGAAGAAGCGCCGTTTCCTCGGCGAAGGCGCGCGCCTCGGCTTCGGCCGGAAGGCCCGGCCAGCGCTGCGCGTGGGCCTTCAGCGCGGCATCGTAGGCGGGGCTGCTGCCGGCCGCGGCGGCAAGTTCGGTGTCGAGCGCCTCGGCGCAGGCCGGAACCGTGCCGAGGCTGCGCAGGATATCAAGGCAGATGACATTGCCCGACCCTTCCCAGATACCGTTGAGCGGTGCCTCGCGGTAGAGCATCGGCAGGGCCGTGTCCTCGACATAGCCCATGCCGCCGAGCGCCTCCATGCACTCTGCAGTGACCCGGATACAGAGCTTGTTGGTCAGGAACTTTGCCAGCGCCACGCCGATCCGGGCGAACGCATCGTCACTTTCGTCGAACGCGCGCGCCACGCGGAAGACCAGCGCCACGGC